>CAYOTH010000121.1:0-5981 GCA_964406835.1 uncultured Oscillospiraceae bacterium | reverse complement strand
GCGCAATGGCCAGCTGATCGGGACAGGACGTGCCGCCGCGGCACTGAATACCCTTGAGGCGGGAAATGGCCTCATCAATGTTCATGCCGGCCGCCAGACGGGCGACGCCCTGCGTATTGCCGGTGCAGCCGCCGATAAAATGAACAGACTGAATCGTCTCCCCATTCATTTCGATTTCAATGCCCTGCGAACAGGTTCCGTGCGTGCGATAAACGTACATTATGATGTTTCCTCCTGTGTGTATGTAATCGTCTTTATTATAGCACAGATGCGGCGCTTCGGCAAGTGAAGCTTTCAGTTGCCCGTCAGCCGCGCGGCGAAAAAGTCATAAAGAGACGGCGGGGCCGCCAGCACATGACCGCTCTCAAGGCAATCCTCGCCTGTCGCCCAACCGCCGACACAACCGCCCGCCTCGCGGACGATCAGCACGCCCGCCGCTATATCATACAGCTTCAGACACGGCTCAAAAAAAGCCTCCACCCGGCCGCACGCCACACAGCACAAATCAAACGCCGCCGAGCCCGAGCGCCTGAAATCAGCGATGTCGTGCAGAATATCGGCCAGAATCGGCCAAAGGCGTTTGGTCATTTCAGGCTCACGCGCCGCAAAACTCATCGCCACCACAGCACGCTCCGGCGAATCGACCGCCGAAACCCGAATGGGCGCACCGTTTAAAAACGCGCCGCCGCCCTGCACAGCCCAAAACATTTCATCCAGTGCCGGAGCATACACCACGCCCAGTACAATCTCGCCTCGCAATTTGTAGGCAATGGAAATGGTATACATCGGAATGTTTTTGATAAAGTTCATCGTGCCGTCAATGGGATCAATCACCCACATGCCCGCGCACGCCTGACCCATGCCGCGCTCTTCGGCATAAAATCCATCCTCGGGATAGCGCTGCGACAGATAGTCAATAATAATCTGCTCGCTGGCCCGGTCAGCATCGGTCACAAAATCCTTGGCCGCCTTGTCTTCAACGCGAAACGCGCGTCGTTCCCTCAGCCATTCTCCGGCCTGACGCGCAGCCTGCTGCGCCGCTTGAAGGCGCTCTGTCCAGTCGTTCATCGTTTTTTTACGCCCTTTCACACAAGCCAATCGCGCACCACGGCAAAAAACTCACGCAGATAGTAGTTAACCAGCGTCAATCGAGCGCAGGCCGACGCATTGCCGCTGACCTGAGTCAGCCCCTGCGCCCGGGCGCATTGCAGCGCGCGGTACATGTGATAGCCGGTCGTCGTCACCACCACCGAGGCGTTTGGAGAATCCATCAAGGCCGCGGCGTTTTTCAGGTTTTCGGTTGTGTTGGTCGATTGCTCCTCCCGAATCAACCGCTCAGCCGCGATGCCGTACTCAAGCAACGCCTCATACATGGCCTGCGCCTCACTCATCGGCTCATCCGTCCCCTGACCGCCGCAAAGAATCGCCACCGTGCCTTCATTCTCCCGAAGATACGCCGCCGCCTTGTCAATGCGGTAATTCAAAAGCCGCGAAGGGCCGCTCTCCTTAACTCGCACACCCAGCACGACGATATAATCGGCATTCGGCTCCGGCGAGGCCAGACTTTGGGAAATAATCATGCACTCCACGACCAGCACCGCCGCCAGGCCAACGCCCATGACGACAGCCAGCCCCACGGCCAGGCGACGCGCCGCCACCGGCGGGCAATGCCCCAGCAGTGCGCTCACCCCCAGACACAGCGCCCCGATGGCCAGCCAAATCAGTTCAAAGCCCACCTTGGGGCCCAGATAAAGCGCCAGCGCGCCATAATAAAGAATCGACGCCGCGCCAAGAATCAGCATCAGCCTGGCCATCACGCGCGCAACCCCCTGTCCCTTTGTCTTCATCGTCCTTCTCCCCGCTTCACTTTGCATTGGTTCTTTTTGACTTTGACGGATTCATCGCCTGATTGGTTGCCCCATCCGCCTTCTATCGCCTGAAAATCCATCATAACGCTCAAAAGGAAGCGTTTGATCGCTTCCCTTTTTACTCAGCACACCGGACGGACAATCACCCAATAACCGCTATTCGTATCGCCCTGCCAGCTGTAGCCCTCAAGGCCGGGCGGCGGCTCGGGCGTATAACGCGCCGGAATGCCGTATAACACGCTTTGGGCTTTCCCCTGCGCGCAGGACAGCCCGGCAATGCAATGATCCACCCCCGTCGCCTCGGCAATAGGCGCTTTGATGAGCACAAAGCCCTCGGCTTCAAAGGGGCGGCAGGACGGCCTCGTCTTAAAAAGCGCTCTGAGCGGCTCGATGCAATCCGGCCAGGGCGTTTCCACGTTCATATCCAATTCGGCTGCCGCTTGGCCCGCCGTGATGGTGTCCCTTTGGCCCAGTCTCGCCGGCGTGTCAAACGCATCGTGACGCGCGCGCGCCGGTATATCAAAGTTGTCGCCAATCGCATGGCTTTCGGCCGCTTCCGGTTGGGCAGCTTCCGTCTGCGTCGCTTCAGCCGCCTCGGCTGCTGTCGGCCGACTTTCTTCCGGTGCAGCCTCCGTCTGACCTGACGCCTTCTCTTCAACCGGGCGTTCGTCCCTGTCTGTCGGCAGCGTTACCGCATCGCCAGCGCCATCCTCAACCGGGTATTCGTCTTTGTCCGTGGGCAGCATCACGGCCCCGCCTGCACCATCCTCGACCGGATATTCATCCTTATCCGTGGGCAGCGTCACGGCATCCCCCGCGCCATCCTCAACAGGATATTCGTCCTTGTCCGTGGGCAGCGTTACGGCGTCCCCCGGGCTTGGCGCGGCAATCGGCGGAATCGGTGCTCCCATCGGCTCAGGTAGCGGCCTCTCCGACACGCGATTGACGGCAAAGCTCTCGCAGATAGCCTGGCGCACCTGCGGCCAATCGACCACGCGCGATCCGTTCAGGAAACCGGCCAGCACCAGATCGCACACGCCCTCATCCGACAGCGAGGCGACCGCCACCAGCGTATAATCCTCCAGCGCGCGCCCCTCGATGTCCCGGGGATCAAAGCGATACACCAGCCCGGACTGCCCATAGCGTATGAGGCCAAGCTGACCCAGTGGCTGAGCATACCACAGCCCATTGAGCTGATACAACAGCAACGCATACAGCGTCTCCCGCTCCCGCGCGCCGGTGACGGTGAATTGCATCGTCCCGATCAGCGTACGCCTTTCCAGTCGGACGTAGCCTGAAACACCAGCGCGCAGACTGCGCATCATAATCAGCGCCCGGCGATAATCGTTCCTCACCATAAAAAACCTCCTCCCGTCCTCAAATCCTATGACGAGAGAAGGTTCGTTTAGACGTCGAAAACGCGGCAGGCCCAGCGCGGCGTACTTTCAAAGACCTGGCCCAGCAGCTCAATCCGAACACACCACAGCTGCGGCTGCGCGATATGATGCTGCCGATTAGCCGAACGATCGCCGTATTTGTCATCGCCCAGCAGCGGCAGCCCCACATGGCCAAGATGCGCGCGAATCTGATGCGTGCGCCCGGTCATCAGCCGCACCTCGAGAAGCGCCAAGCCCTCGCGCTCCGCCAGCACGCGATAGCGCGTTTCAATCGACAGCGCGCCCGGCGCCGGATAATCGACAATGCGCACGCTGGAAGCCTGAGCATCCTTGATTAGATAGGCCTTCAGGCAGGCCTCTTTCTGAGGCGGATGCCCCACAACCACGCAGCGGTACAGCTTAAGCATGTCATGTCCGGCAAAGGCTTTGGCGGCTGCCTCTTCCGTTGCGTCGTCCTTGGCCGCTACCAGCACGCCGCCGGTTCCCGTATCCAGCCGGTGACACAGCCGTGCCTGCGCGCAATGCGCCTGCAAACGCGTCTGCATGGTATCGCCACCAATGCTGCGGCCATCCGGGGCAACCGGCACGCCCGTCGGCTTATCGACAATCAGCCAATGTTCGTCCTCATAAAGAACGTCCAGCGGCGTTTCGAAATAATGATCGTCCACATAAAGCGACAGCGTATCCCCGGCACAGACAACGCCCTCGGCGCCGCTGCGCTTTCCATTGATGCGCACGTCCTTTTTCTTGAGCGTTTCCCGAAGCAGCCAGCCCGGCCACGTCGGAAAGGCGCGCGTCAGATAGGTTTTAAGCGGCGTCTGCGAAACGCCCTGCGGCACGGTGTGCAGGCGCATAATCCTCTCTCCTTTGAGGGCTCGCGGGCCCAGAAATGCAGTAAGACGGAAGCAAAGCGCTTCCGTCTTGCAATAGGCTTAATCAGCGAACGATTTCCAGCTCTTCGGCCTGCTTGACGATCTGAATGAAGGTCTTGCCAGGCTTGAAGACCACGACGTTGCCATCGGCGTCATAGTAGGTGGTGCTCGAGGTCACGCTGTCGCGCGTCCAAGTGCCGGTGAAGTGCTTGCCGCCGATGAAATAATCGCACTTGTTGCTGCCGGTCAGCGCGACAATGGGACGCTCGGCCGCGCCGTCATACCAGCTGTAATCGGCCTGCATGACGATGACGTTGGCACAGGCATAGGTTTCGCCGTTGCCGTCGATCTGATCGGCGCGGTTATAATAGCGGTGATACAGGCCATCCTCCGCAACGTACTCATAGGAAGGATAGTAACCCAGGCTCTCGCTGTAGCCAATGCGGAAAACGCTGATATCGTCGCCCTTGACGGTGTACTGATCGGCGCTGAAGGTCAACGGGCTGTGGGTCGAAGCCATGCTGTCGTCCTGGCTGTTGTAAATCTGCGCCAGGCGGGTGACAACATTGTAGGGCGCCACGCGGGTGGTATCGCGGTAGAAGTTGTTGCCGTCGCTCAGGCCGTCATAGCGCGCCTTGAGCGGCACAGTCTTGACGTAATCATACACGCTGGAGCCGGCCATCTGCTGGCCACCAAAGTGAATGAAGGAAGCATCCCAGTCCAGTGCCATGTCGATGTGCATGATGCGGGCAGAGCGCGTCGCCTCAACCGTCTCGGGAATGGTGTCGTTGTAAATCGCGGTGTAGCGGGTGTAGCCGCCCTTCCAGATTTCGGCCTCGTAGATGACATCGGCCTGGCTCATGTTGACCTGAGGACGCGCCGCCACGGTATTATCGAACTGCACGGCCAGAATCTTCTGGGCCGTCTTGTCGGTGGGCAGGCCGGTCGTCACCGAATAAGTGACCGCCTCACCTTCGGCCAGCGCGGCCGCAGAGAAGACAAAAAGCATGGCAATGAGAAGGCTCAAAAACTTTTTCATAGTATGACTCCTTTCCTGTTGTCCCATAATTATACCATACGGCCCGAACTATTGCAATGGCTTCATCAGCAGTCATGCTTCCGAAATAAAGTTGTCACATTTCTTCGAGCCGTATTCTTCATTAAGACGTCTTATCAGAGCGCCCGGTTCCACAATTTGCCGAATAGCAGCAAAAATTCCGCATAAAGAAGCCGCGACGCCTCCTCATGCGGAAAATAAACTGCTTTAAGCACCCGGCTCTTCAAGGGCCGGCCGATCGGCATAAACCAGCTCGGGCTTGCTCTTGCCCAGAACCGTCTCCTCGGTCACGATGCACCGGGTCACGTTCTCCTGAGAGGGCAGCTCGTACATGGTTTCCGTCATAATGCCTTCGATGATCGCACGAAGACCGCGCGCACCGCTCTTTCGCTCCAGAGCCAGTCTGGCAATGGCCGAAAGCGCGCCGTCGGTAAACTCCAGTTCGACATCGTCCATGGAAAGCATCTTCTTATACTGCTTGACCAGCGCATTTTTCGGCTCGACCAGAATCTTCGTCAGGGCCGCCTCGTCCAGTTGGCTGAGCGAAACAACCACCGGCAAACGGCCGATAAACTCGGGAATCAGGCCAAACTTGAGCAGATCTTCGCTGCGAACCTGCGCCATGATTTCCCCGCTGGCCGCCTGGTTCTTGCTGTGGACATCCGCCCCGAAGCCCATGGTCTTCTTGCCGGTTCGATTGGCGACAATCTTTTCGATGCCGTCAAACGCACCGCCGCAGATAAAGAGGATATTGGTGGTATCGATCTGTATAAACTCCTGCTGGGGG
>CAYOTH010000120.1:0-6000 GCA_964406835.1 uncultured Oscillospiraceae bacterium | reverse complement strand
GCCTCTATTATATCAGAAAAGGCCGCTTTTTGCGACCTTTTTTGACAGGCTGAAGGCCCGGCCTCTCCTATGAGAAGCCGGGCCTTTTTAGATAACTAACGCTCCTTCTTATTTGAAGGCTTCTGCCGCCTGAGTGATCGACTCAGCCAGCGCCGCATCCATGCGCGTGCGCAGCGTCTCCTCGGGTTCAATCCACGCCTGCTCAAGCAGCGTTTCCATATCCTCGGGCGCTATGCGCAGCACCTCGCTGCTGCCCTTCCAGCTTAGCTCAATCACCATATCATAAAACGTTTCAGCCTGAACGCCGTCCAGCATGGCCGCCGTCCGCAGATCAAGAAGCGCATCCCAGGAGTAGGTAATGCCCTTGGGCGCCGTCTCGCTGTCCTGCGCGCCCAGATCCAGCGGCTCGTTGTACTAGGTGCTGCTTACAAGCAGTGTCTGAAGCGTCGGGTTGAGATGTGCAGTCATTGAAAAATCCTGAAACATTCTATCACTTGTATTCATGACGTCCAGTTGAAAGAGCACAGGCATCAAGTACTCCAGATCCTCATACTCCCCTTCGCACACGCGGAAGGCGATGCCAAAATGCTCGCTCTGCGCATAAGGCAACGTGTCGTTTAAAAGCGCCTCATACAGGGCATCCATTTCAGCCAGCTCCACAATATCCGATGAATCCTCCTCAGCCAAAACAACACCGCTGCGCAGGCCAAGAGTGAGCACCGCGCACAGCAAAATCATCAAGGCTTTTCTCATCTTTTCAGTCCTCGCCTTCTTTTCTATATATAGAAAAAGCAGACTGACGCGCTCTCCATACGGCCAGTCTGCCCAAGCTATATGTCATTCTGTCAGGGGGAACCATTCTCACATGTCTACAACCCTCAGCCCATCCGACGCCGCAAACCGTTTTCTCAGGCTGAGATTGCGGTTGACTACGCGTTTGCCTCTGAAAAGAACGAACCTGTCATTCTCTCCCGAATTCATTCCGTCTGTTCCATAGGATTTTAGTCAATGTCGTTGTTCCGATTGTCGCGCTCGCTTGATCCAGCGATGCCCGTTTTCCGTTTCAATGCAATTTCTGACGGTTCGCAATTCATTCAATTAACCCACCTGAAAATATGTGGCGCATCAAGTGTCAGAAATCACTTGTACAAAACATCGTCATTCCGCCGGACAAAACGGCGATACGCGCATAGTTCCTGATGTGCCCCGCCACCGGGGCATAACGCTGAGCTTCGATTGGGTCCAACGGAATCACCTCTTTTCGAAGTCGTCCCTGCTCCTTTATATCGGCCTGCGCCGATCTTTCCAATCCCCGCAGTGTCCGGCCCTGACCGGCTCCTCACCGGGCCATTGGCTTATCCCCCTGCTTGGTGTCCGTCGGGGTTTCTTCCCTCTCGCAGCTTTATAATAACATACTTGACCCTTTTTGTAAATACCCTTTTTACTTTTTCTCGAAATATTTTTTCTTCTTCCAGGAATCTTCAGGCCGTTTCCGAATTATAACGCAGAATTATTTGCCATTCCGGCTAAAAGTTGATACAATATCATAGGAGAATATCAGAACGACCTGAGGCAGCGTCCCCCGTCGTTTGAAGAAGGTATACAGATGAGTCGAATTATCGCCATATCCAATCAGAAGGGCGGCGTGGGCAAAACCACCACGTCGGTGAATCTGGCCGCCTGTGTGGCTGAAAAGGGAAAGCGCGTACTGCTGGTGGATATCGATCCGCAGGGCAACGCCTCCAGCGGACTGGGCATCGCCGAGCGTTCGCCCTCGGTCTACGATGTGCTGCTGGGCGAAAAGACCGCTTCAGAAGCCATTGTCGCCACGAAATTTGGTTCCCTCAGCGTACTGCCCTCCGCCATCGAGCTGGCCGGCGCTGAAATCGAGCTGGTTTCCCTGCCTGCCCGCGAAACCCTGCTGCGCCAGGCGCTTTTGAGCGTGCGCGAGCGCTTCGATTATATTTTTATTGATTGCCCGCCATCGCTGAGCCTGCTGACGCTCAATGCCATGACCGCCGCCGACAGCGTACTCATTCCCATACAGTGCGAATACTACGCGCTGGAGGGCGTCGGACAGCTGATGAACACGCTTCAGCTGGTCAAAAAGCGGCTCAATCCGGCGTTGGAAATCGAAGGCGTCGTCCTGACCATGCTTGACGGCCGAACCAATCTGGGCCTTCAGGTGGTTCAGGAGGTCAAGAAATACTTCAAAAACCGCGTCTATGGGGCCATCATTCCGCGCAACGTGCGCCTGAGTGAAGCGCCCAGCCACGGCAAGCCCATCAACGTGTACGATACGCGCAGCACCGGCGCTGAGGCATACCGGGCGCTGGCCGACGAATTTATTGACTGGAACGAGGGCGACTGACGCGCTGTGCGCCGCCGCCGGGAACAATTTCCAAACCGGGAGGATAATTAGCTATGTCAAAGAACAGGGGCGGCCTGGGGCGCGGCCTGGACGCGCTGCTGGGCGGACTGCCCGAGGACGTGGAACGCACCAATCCGCTCATTGCCGAAACGCCGGCCGAAAACGGCGATGCCGTTGTCATGCTGCGCCTTGGCGACATTGATCCCAACCGCGATCAGCCGCGCAAGCGCTTCAGTGAAGAAGCCCTCGCCGAGCTGGCCGCCTCCATCAAATCCGTAGGCGTTATACAGCCCATCCTGGTCTATCGCTCTGTGCGGCGCTATGTCATCATTGCCGGTGAAAGACGCTGGCGCGCGGCGCGTCTGGCCGGGCTCAGCGAAATTCCCGCCATCGTGCGCGATTGGGACGAGGTTCGCCGTCTTGAGGCGGCGCTGATTGAAAACCTTCAGCGCGACGACCTCAATCCCATCGAAGAAGCAACCGGTGTCAGCCGACTGATGGAACAGTGCGGCCTGACGCAG
Organism: uncultured Oscillospiraceae bacterium; assembly: GCA_964406835.1. GTDB lineage: Bacteria > Bacillota > Clostridia > Christensenellales > Aristaeellaceae > Firm-10. Next base: position 3,108 of record CAYOTH010000120.1, on the reverse strand, counting down.
GAAGCCGCCTCCGAGCGACTGGGCCGCAGCCGTCCGGCCGTTGCCAATCTGCTGCGCCTGCTCACGCTGCCCGAATCGATCCAGACCATGGTTGCCGAGGGGACGCTCACGCCGGGCCATGCCCGCGCGCTCATTCCTCTCCCCCAGGACGAGCAGCTTCGCCTGGCCAAGCTGGCGGCCGAGCAGGGCTGGTCGGTGCGACAGATGGAGAAAATCTGCGCGCAGTATCAGGCTGACACTCCGATCAAACCTGCACCTGCGCCGCGCAATCCCGAGTTTGTCAATCTCGAACGCATGGCCCGCGATGTTTTCGGCACGCGCGCCGAGCTGAGCGGCGATGGCAACAAGGGACGTCTGGTCATCCACTATCAGTCCGGCGATGATCTGCAGCGCATCTGGGACATGCTGGAGCTGATGGAGCAGAATCAGGCCTGATCCTGCAAAAACAGTTCAAAAAAGCAAGCGGACGCGGCGCTCATGATCGAGCCCGCGTCCGCCTTCCCCTTCAAACGACAGCCTATAAAACACGGGAGCAATTATGAATAGATTCTTTAAAGGCCTCAAAGACGGCTTCCCCATTGGATTGGGCTATCTCTCCGTCTCATTCACCTTCGGTATCATGGCGGTGCGCGGCGGCTTGACCGTCGTTCAGGCCGTCCTCATTTCAATGACCAACGTCACCTCCGCCGGGCAGCTGGCCGGTTTGGAGCTGATGATCGCCTCCGCGTCGCTTTATGAAATGGCACTGACGCAGCTGGTCATCAACTTACGCTATGCCCTCATGTCGCTCTCCCTCTCCCAGAAAATGGACGACAGCATGACCGTGCCTCGCCGTATGCTCTTTGCCTTCTGCAACACGGACGAGGTCTTCGCCGTAGCCAGCGGACAGACCGGCCTGGTCGGACACGCCTATCTGAACGGACTGATGCTGGCCCCCTACTTTGGCTGGGCACTGGGAACCTTTCTGGGGGCCGCTGCCGGAACGCTGCTGCCGGAAATCGTCCTCAATGCGCTGGGCGTCGCCATTTACGCCATGTTCATCGCCATTATCATTCCGCCCGCCAAAAAGAGCCATCCGGTCTGCGTTGCCGTGCTCCTGGCCGCACTGCTCGCCTGCGTCATTCACTACACGCCCGGACTGAGCAGCATCTCCGGCGGCTTCGCCGTCATACTGTGCGCCGTGCCGGTTTCGGCCTTCTGCGCCAAGGTCTTTCCCCTCAGAGAGGAGGAAAATTCATGAATTGGTCTGTCTTTTTGCCGCAGCTGGCTGTTATGGCCATTGTCACCTATCTGATTCGAATGCTTCCCCTGGCGCTGTTTCGCCGACGCATTTCCAGCCGATTTATTCGCTCTTTCCTCTACTATGTCCCCTATGCCGTCCTCAGCGCCATGACCTTCCCCGCAGTTCTCACTTCGACCGGTTCGATCCCCTCGGCCGTCGCCGCGCTGATCGTCGCGCTGATGCTGGCCTGGCGCGAAAAATCGCTGCTGACCGTGGCCATAGCCGCCAGCGCCACCGCGCTGATTATGCAGCTGGCCATGCAGTTAATCTGATCCGCAGCCTTGCACGCCCCCTCGTCCTGTGATATAATGATCCCGAAGTCCTGCCTTGAACGGCCAGCGCTTCGGGACTTTTTTCATGACCAAACGATGGGAGCGATATACATGAATACAAAGTTTCTGGTCTTTACCGATCTGCATGTCGATATCATGCACGACGGCGTAGCCCGCATGGAAATCATCACCCGCGCCGCCCGGGAGCACCATGTCGATTTCATCCTCCATCTGGGCGACATCATGTATCCCGAGCTGGATTACGTCCGTCAATATGGTGCCAACTGCCTGGCCGACCGCCATGAGGCCTGGTTCCTCTGCGATCGCGACGATGAGAAAACCGCCATCCGTGCCCTGCTGGCTCAGACGAACAAGCCTGTCTACGGCGTTTTGGGCAATCACGATATGGACTCGTGCGATAAAGCGCTGGCCTGCCGCTATTGGGGCATGCCCGCGCCCTATTACGCCTTCGTACAGGGCGGCGTGCGCTTCATCGCGCTGGACACCAACACCATCAAAACAGACGAAGGCTGTATCGACTACCGCTGCAACAACTATAAATACTATATCGGCGCGCAGGTCAGCTATATGACGGCCCCGCAGCTTCAATGGCTTGAACACGAAATCATGGCCTCTGAAGAGCCGTGCGTGCTCCTCAGCCACGCCTCTTTGGCCGACGATCTGCTCAGCGTCAACAACAAAGACGAAGTGCTTGCTCTCATCGCCCGCTGCAACCGCGACAAGCGCCGCGTTATCCTCTCGCTCAATGGCCACAGCCACATAGACGGACTGACCGTGCGCGGCGGCACGCCCTTTATCAACATCAACAGCGCCTCCAACATCTGGATCGGCAAGCCATACGCCGCCGTGCGCTACAGCGAAAGCATTGTCAAAGCCTATCCCTTCATCGACGGCTGCGCGCCCTATTTTGATCCGCTCTACGCCGTCATCACCCTCAGCGACACAGCCATCGACATGGACGGCGTTGAGTCCTGCTTTGTCGGCAAAACACCCGCAGAATGCGGCTTTCCCCCTGAAGGCGCATTCTTTGAGCCAACGGCCTGCATTCGCTCGCGCCATATCCCTCTGGGCGTCCTGCCCGCGGAAGGCCGCGTCACCGACAAATACCTTAAATAAACCAACGCCCCGCGCCTGCTTTTAAACCAGGCGTGGGGCGTTTTGCTATGCTGTTTTACTGATCGAGCAGATCGGCTTCCGTGCGATCGGCGGTTTCGGCCAGTTCTAGGCCTTCGTTGTTCTCAATGGCCAGACGAATGCTCCAGTCGTTTTCAAAGAGCAGCACCTCGCGGCCGGAACGGTCAATGGCGGGCGCGGTAGTCGAAGTCAGGCGCAGCTTGTCAACCGGACGAGGCGTCTTGGTGATCCAGCGCACATAGCGGAAGGGCAGCGTTTCACGCGTGACATCCACGCCGTATTCCACCTTCAGCCGGTATTCCAAAACGTCCATCTGCAGAACGCCGACAACGCCCGCGATCATCTCCTCACGGCCAATGTGGGGCCGCTTGAAGGTCTGAATCGCGCCCTCCTGAGAGA
>CAYOTH010000119.1:0-6010 GCA_964406835.1 uncultured Oscillospiraceae bacterium | reverse complement strand
GTGTGGAACTTGCCGGTCATGCCCAAAAATTCCTTGCCCAGCGTGCGCACATAGGCCGCCGACATGGGGAAATGATCGTAGCCCCAGCCGCCGGTGGGCAGACTCTCCAGCTCCAGATGCGTGTCGAAATTGGCGATATCGCGGCGGCCATGAGTGATATGGCCGGCGTTGTGGAAAATGGTCGCCGTGGCCGAATATTTACGCACCGACTTTTCAATGCGGCGGCAGTACTCGGCATAGACCAGCTCGCCATGGCGCGCGATGTCCTCGCTGTTATCGGGATCCATGCCCAGCTTCAGCATGGACTTAACGCAGCTGGCGCACACGCACTTGCGAACGCTCGAAATATCCAGGAAGACGCCGCAGGGATTATAGCGCTCCATGACTTCCTCAACCTGCGCGCACAGCTTGTCCAGATAGGGCGTGTTGTAGCACATCAGGTGATAGTGAGCCTTAGAGTAGGTTGCCGTCTCCACGCCGTCGGGGCTGACGTTGAGCCACTCGGGATGCTCGAGCACTTCCTTTTCATCCAGACCGGCCGAAAGATAGACCGGCGCATTGACGCCGATTTCGCGGCAGGCCTCCAGCTGCGCGCCCAGCAGATCAAACGTCAGATTGGGATGCATCTGATTGGCCTTGGAGGGATGATACGCCCAGCCGTGATGGCATTTGGAAAAGACGGTGATGGAATCAACATGGCCAGCCTTGAGCGCCTTCTGGAACTGCTCCTTGGAAAACGCGCTGCCGATTCCGGGGACTTTTTCGGAGGTGTGGAAATCAAGGTGAACCTGTCTCATGCGCATGGTGGTGTTCTCCTTCCTTGTGATGGGAATGATGATCTTGTCCTATAGAAGCGCGGCGAAGCGATCTTTTCGCCCCGGAGGACGCTTTCGCCCGCCGCATGTCTTCTGGTTATCCGTTCTTCTTCGTCAGCTCGAGATACTTTTTGACCAGCTCGTCAAACGTTCCCAGTGCCGATTCAACCGCCTCGGGACGGGACATATCCACGCCGGCCACCTTCAGCAGGTCAATCGGGTGCATACTGCCGCCCAGAGAGAGGAACTTCTTGTAGCGCTCAACCGCCGGCGCACCTTCCTTGCGGATGGCCGTGGCCAGCGCCATGGCAGCCGAGAAACCAGTCGCGTATTTATAGACATAGAACGCGCGATAGAAATGCGGAATGCGCATCCACTCATAGGCGATGAGCGGATTCTGACGGACAGCCGTGTAGTATTCGGCGTTCAGCTTGGCATAAACGCCGCACAGCGTCTCAGCCGTCAGCGGCTCGCCGCGCTCGGCCATGGCGTGCGATTCGCGCTCAAACTCGGCGAACATCGTCTGGCGGAAGACCGTCGTGCGGAAATTCTCGAGCAGCTGGGCAATGAGGAAAACCTGCGCCGCGTCGTTGCCCTGATAGCGCTCCATCAGCTCCAGCAGCACCAGGACTTCGTTGGTCGTCGAGGCCACTTCGGCCACGAAGAGCGAATAGCCCGCGTTGGTGTAGGGCTGGGTGTGATTGGAGTAGTAGGAGTGCATCGAATGGCCCATTTCGTGGGCAATGGTGAGCAGGCTATTCAGGCTGGGGCGATAGTTCATCAGCACATAGGGATGAGAATCATAGGTTCCCCAGGAATACGCGCCGGAGGATTTACCGACGTTCTCGTAGGGGTCGATCCAGCGCTCCTCGCGTGCGCGGCGCAAAACGGCCTGATAATCCTCGCCCAGCGGATGCAGGCAGGACATCATCAGCTCATAGGCCTCGTCAAAGGGCAGCTTGATGTCAAAACCCTCGACAGCCGGTACATAGATATCCTCCATGCCCATATCGCTCACGCCGATCTGCTCGCCCTTACGCGCAATGTACTCATTGAGCACGGGCAGATGCCTGTGAACCGAATCGATCAGGTTGGTATAGACCGCCTCGGGAACGGCATCCGGGAACAGGCGCGAAGCAAGCGCGCTGTCATGGCGAGCCGCCCGGGCATAGAACACATCTGTCTTGACCGATGCGCCGTAAATGGCCGGAATGGTGGCCGAATAGCTCTTATAGGTCGAAAAGAGCGCTTCAAAGGCCCCCTGACGCACGGCGCGATTGCGGCTGCGCATCAGCGGAATATAGCCCGATTCGGTCAGCTCAATCGACTGTCCCTCGTCGTTCTGAACAGACGGGAATTTCATATCCGCATCGGTCAGCATGGAGTAAATGGTATCGGGTGCAGAACCCATATCGCCGGTCATCGCCACCAGGCGCTCCTCCGCCGCCGAGAGCGTGTGCGGGCGGCTACGCTCGATTTCGCTCAGAAACACGCGGTAATCGGCAAACTCAGTCCGCTCCATGACGCTCTGCAAATACTCGGCGGGCTGATCCAAAAGCTCGGGCCGCACAAACGCGCCCACGGTTTCCGCCTTCACCATCAGCGACTGCGCGCGATCGGTCAGCGCCTGATAATCGCTTTTGCGGTTGTCCTCATCGCGGCGCATACGCGCATAGGTAAACAGGTTTTCAATCAGACGATTCAGCTCAAAATAAGCATCCAGCGCCTTTTTGAGGCTCTCCGCTTCGCCCAACTGGCCCTCATAGGCTGCAAACAGCGGCAGCAGCGCCTCGGCCTTTTTGTAATCATCCTCCCAGGCCTGCTGCGAGGCATACATATCTTCCAGCTTCCATGTATCGCGCAGAGCCAGTTCGCTGCGCTCCGGAACCTTGTCGCTCATCGGTCAATTCCATCCTTTCCTGAAAACACAATTGCGGGCTTGGCCGCATCATCTTCTTTATCATAACACAAATCGACCGGAACGTCCACACCGGCAGGCCTCAAATTTTAATTCCGGCTAAAAAAGTTCGCGAAAAGCCCGTCTTTTTAAACACGCTTTTCGCGAAACTCTTCTTTATCTTAGTCCAGCGGCTCGGCATAGCGCCCGATCAGGCGCGTGTACGTCCGCCCCTCATATTCGCCCTGGCCCGAAACATCGGCATAGATCGTGTAGCGTGCGCCAATCTCGGTGATCTCCTTATCGGATTGATTCTTAATCACCAGATACTTGCCGCTGCCGTCCTGCGAAATATCGATCACCAGCGTGCTGGGATCATCCTCCATCAGCGCGACCACCGTTCCCGTGCAGTTAAAGACACGGCCATCCCATTCCTGCCAGCAATAAAGCAGGTTCTGATAGTCCATCTTCCAGGCCTTGCGCGAATACTCGCCAATGGCCGGCACATAGTACACATTAAAGCTCACAACCGAATCAGTGCAGCCCGACTTGACCGCGCGCATCGTCACGGTGTTGTCGCCATAATGGTCAAACAGCGCCACAAAGCTGAAATTGCCCTTTTCGTCCACGGAGAGCGTCGAAGCATCGTAATTCGACTCGATCGTCAGTTGCGCCTCGGGATCTACTGCGCCACGCACAACCATCTGCTCACGCTCCGAAGTAAATGCCGTCACCGAGGAAATTTCCAGATTGATGTCCATCGGCTGGCGATAAAACACCAGATCCTCGCGCGTCTCCATGTGATTTGGGGTCTGCACGAGAATGGAGACCGGATTCTCGCCCTGCGGGTAAACCGCTACGCTCACCGACAGATTGCCCTGCCTGTCCACCATGCCTGTCACGTCCTCGCCGTCCACCAAAACGGTCGATCCGTAGACCACCGTCAGTTGAAGATCATACACGGAGGACATGGTGGTAACATATTTTTCCGTCGGGCTGACAATGGTCAGCGGCGAAACCGGCATTTCCACATCGAAGGAAACAATGGGCAAAAGCGTTTTTTCGCCCTGCTCGCTGGTCTGAACGGCTGTCAGCGAAATCTGCGCCGAAGATGCGCTGACACCCGCAATCTGGAACCATTCGGCATCGGCCACCTTGACCACGGCCTCTCCACCCACGATCATATAGCGCTTATCCAGCTCCTCGATATAAATAACATCGCCGTCGTGGCCATAAAAGGTGATGGCATGTCCGGTTCGGCCGTCGTACATAGTGACGGTCTCCAATTCCGGCATCTTGACCGTGCCATTCTCATAGCGCTTCTGAATGGCATAGGACTGATGCCAGTAATAGGCCTTATACAGTCCAAAAGCCAATATGCTCAGAGAGAAGATCCAGATCAGCACATGCACAAGCACGCGCATGACAAGCGTCAGCGTATGCTCCCATTCGCTGCGGCTGCTTTCCGGCTCCTCTGCCTGCGGCGAATGCCGCTCCAGTTCCGTGCCGCATTCCGGGCAGAGATCCAGCCCGTCCTTTAAGTGTGTTCCGCATCCGGGGCAAATCATGCGCTCATCTCCCTCCGTTTTCCAAGCCGTTAAGCACGCGGGCCACCTTACAAGCGATCGACAATCCGGCCATTTTGTATGCGCCAGGCCGCGCCGATCTCCGCCTCGGCCAAGTCGCTCATATCGGTGCAGGTCACAATGGTCTGTATCCCCTCAAGGCGCCTGAGCAGCTGCCGCCGCCTTTGGGGATCCAGCTCGCTCATCACATCATCCAGCATCAAAACCGGCCATTCTCCGATTTCGCGGCGCATAATGTCCAGCTCGGCCAGCTTCAGCGACAGCGCCGTGGTGCGCTGCTGGCCCTGAGAGCCGTAAACGCGCACATCCATGCCTGAAATGGTGAGCATCAGATCATCCCGGTGCGGGCCGACCGTCGTCGTGCCGCGGCGAATATCGATCTCGCGCGCCGCACGCAGCGCCTTGAAAAGCGCCTGATCGGGGGCTTCGCCCTGAATATCCACGCCGGGCATATAGCGCGCCTGCAAATCCTCCAGCCCGCCGGAAAGCTCCTGATGATTTTCATGCGCCGACTGGCTGATCTGCTCTACAAAGGCCGCGCGCCGCGTCATAATCGCCGCGCCATAGCGCGCCAACTGCGCATCCCAGTCCTCCAGCAGATCGCGCAGCGACGGATTTAAGGCGATATCGCGCAGAAGTTTGTTGCGCTGCATCAGCGCGTGAGCATAATGCTGAAGCGCATAGTAATACGAGGGCTTGATCTGGCTCAGCTCCATATCGATAAAACGACGGCGCTCGGCTGGGCCGTCCTTGACCATGCGCAGGTCCTCGGGCGCAAAGAGCACGCCGTTGATATGCCCCATCAATTCGCCCGTGCGCTGAAGCTGAGAGCCGTTGACCTTAACCATCTTGCGGCGCGTGTTGGACAAAAGCATTTCAACCTCGTGGCTGCCGTCCCGCTTTTCGGCCTGCACGAACACGCGCCCCGCCTCCTGCCCCCAGCGGATCAGCTCGCGATCGCGCGCGGTACGGTGACTGCGGCCTGTACAGCTCAAAACGACGGCCTCAAGCAGCGCCGTCTTGCCCTGCGCGTTGTTGCCGTAGAGCACGGTGACGCCCTCGCAGGGGCGCAGCTCGGCCTCTTCATAGTTGCGGAATTGTTTCAGCTCAAGGCGTGTAATGTGCATACAAAAACTCCTCGCTGTTTCCGGACGCCGCCATGCGTCCCTGTTAAAAAACGGCGGACGGGAAGCCCGTGCTCCCTGTCCGCCGGAAAAGAACGATTATTTCAGCTTGGAGAGCGCCTTCTTGCGCTTCTCGCAGCTCAGCTCACGCTTGCGCATGCGCACGGACTTGGGCGTAATCTCAACCAGCTCGTCCTCGTTGATAAACTCCATGGCCTCTTCCAGCGTAGGAATGCGCACATTGGTGATCTTGAGCGCTTCCTCTGCGCCGGCCGCGTTGCGGATGGATGTCAGGTGCTTCTTCTTGCAGACGTTGACATCGATATCGCCGGGGCGGCTGTTGCGGCCCACAATCATGCCCGCATAGACCTTGGTCTGCGGATAGACAAAGAGCAGACCGCGCTCCTGAATGTCGAACATGGCATAGCTGGTGGTATCGCCGGTTTCAAAGGCGACGAGCGAACCGCAGATGCGCGTGGGGATATCGCCCTTATAGGGCTCGTAGCTGTCGAAAATGGCATTCATGACGCCCTCGCCGCGCGTATCGGTCATGAATTCGGAACGATAGCCAAACAGACCGCGCGAGGG
>CAYOTH010000118.1:0-6018 GCA_964406835.1 uncultured Oscillospiraceae bacterium | reverse complement strand
TCGCATAAGAAGACGCATTGCGAGGTCGCATTGTGGATTCTTTGACAGGCTGACATCCCGAAAGCATGGCCTTTCGGGATGTTTTTGTGTTGACAGCGCGTTTATTATCGCTTAAACTGAATAGAGATAACCATTCGCATATCGTCTCCGGAAGAAGGACTGCTTATGAAAAAGTGCATTGGCATTCTGGCGCACGTCGATGCCGGAAAGACCACATTTTCCGAACAGATTCTCTATCATGCCCACGCCCTGCGCACCTGCGGCCGCGTGGATCACCAAAATGCCTTTATGGACAGCCATCCGCTGGAAAAGGAGCGCGGCATTACGATCTTCTCCGATCAGGCGCGCTTTGATTACGACGGCGACACCTGGCAGCTGATCGACACGCCCGGCCATGCCGACTTTTCCTCTGAAATGGAACGCGCTCTCTCAATCATGGACTACGCCGTGCTGATCGTCAGTGCCGTGGAAGGCGTTCAAAGCCACACGGAAACGGTCTGGCGGCTGCTTGAGCGCTATCGCGTACCGGTTTTTCTCTTCATCAACAAGACCGACCGCACCGGCGCCGACCCAGACGCCGTGCTCCAGCGCATTCACGAACGCCTTTGCGCCGACGTGCTTGACCTGCGCGGCTTCGATGCAGACGCTCCGTTCAGCGGCGAACTGCTTGAAACCATCGCCTCCAACGACGAATCGCTCCTGGACGCCTATCTTTCCGGCTGCCGCGATGCAGCGCTCTTTAAAGTGGCGCTCTGCCGTCAAATTCAAAATCGTCAGCTTTTCCCGCTCATGGCCGGCTCTGCCCTGAAGGGCGAGGGCATCGCCGCTTTCCTGAAAGCGCTCTCCCGCCTGACGCCGACCAATTACGAGCGCCACGTCGCCGAGCCGCCGCTGGCGCGCGTTGCCAAGGTACGCTATGACGCGCAGGGAAACCGCATGGTCTTTCTAAAGCTCATGAGCGGATCGCTATCGGCGCGCGATGAAATCATGACCTGCGAAGGCCCGGCCAAAATCAGTGAAATGCGGCTGTACAGCGGCCTGAAATACCAGCAAATCACCACGGCTCAGGCCGGAGATCTGGTAGCCGTCACCGGTCTGGGGCCGGTTCGCCCGGGCGAATGGCTGGGCAGCTGCCGTCAAAAAAGCCAGTTTATCATGACACCACTGATGAGCGCGCGCGTTCTTTATCCCTCTGAAGTTTCCAAAACGCACATGCTGGAAATTCTTCGACGCATCGAGGACGAAGAGCCCATGCTGGGCGTGGGCTGGATCCCGGCGACGGGCAGCATTGAGGTTCGCGTCATGGGCGCAATCCAGCTGGAAATTCTGCGCGAGCTGGTCAAGCGCCGTTCAGGCCTTACGATTGACTTTGGCCCCTGCCGCATTTCCTATAAGGAAACCATTGTCGCACCAGCCTGCGGCATCGGCCATTACGAGCCGCTCAGGCACTACGCCGAGGTTCACTTAAAACTCGAACCGGCGCCCCGAGGTAGCGGCATAACCTTTGAATCGGCCTGCCATGTAGACGACCTGGCGCTCAACTGGCAGCGGCTGATCAAAACGCATGTCTTTGAATATGCGCACAACGGCGTGCTGATCGGCGCACCGCTGACCGACGTCAAAATCACGCTGCTGGCCGGGCGCGCCCACCTCAAGCACACCGAAGGCGGCGATTTCCGCGAGGCGACTTATCGGGCCATCCGCAATGCGCTTATGTACGCACGGAGCATTCTGCTGGAGCCCGTCTGCCGCTTTGAGCTGCGCGCCCCAGCCGAGGCCATCGGCGCAATACTGGGCGACCTGACAGCCATGCGCGCCCAGTATGAATCGCCCGTCTTTGTGCGAGACGAAATCATGCTCAGTGGCGAAGCGCCCTTTTCCCGCCTTTCCGGCTACCCGGAAAGGCTGACCACGCTGACCCATGGCCGGAGCGTCTGCACCTGGCAAAGCGACCACGACGCCCCCTGCGAGGACAGCGAGGCCTCGGCCATCATCGAAGAGCGCCAGTATAACCCGCAATGGGAAACTCCCGATTCGGTGTTCTGTGCCAAGGGCGCTGGCTTTAACGTCGCCTGGGACAAAGTACGCGATTTTGCCCACCTGCACAGCGAGGCCAACCCGTAAAGCACACAAATTCCATTTTATTTCCCGTTTCTTCCCCCAAAAAAAGAAACAATATATCCCTTTTCGTTGTCTATATAAGTAAGAACACTTCAATCGGCCGTTTAAGTCCTGATTCAGGCCCCGAAGGGAGGAAAAACGCACCGCACAAGAAGCCTGACGGACCGGCGTCCGTCCCGGAAGCGTTGCACAAGCCCTGGCTTCCCCCCATTCATGCTGACGAGAAAGGAATGATCTTCATGATCAAAGCGCGTTACTACGTTCTGATTCCGTTGGCCATACTGCTCATCATCCTGATTCTCTTTGCGCCGCTGCCAACCAAAGTCAACAAGCAGCTGGACGCGCTGGCCTACACCGGTGACGGCGAGCCTGTTGCCTGCCAGATTGAGATCAAGGGCTGGCTTTTGAACTATCTGTTCAAAGATGACGCGTTCTCTGGGCGCATGGCTGTTTCTCTCAACGAGCGAACCGGCGGGGAAAAGGCCAGCTGGGAGCTATGAACTACGACGACGGCGAATACTTTTACGTCGGTTACTTTGTCGCCCCGAAGAATTTCTCCTGGTACTATGCCCACCTGACCGGCAGCGACGATGTGCGCTATGAAATCGCCCTGCCGACGGATCTGGCGCTTGAAAAGCTCCGGGAAAAGGCGACCCAATTCGTCAATACGGACATGCTTCCCAATATTCCCGCCTGACAGGCCTTCGCGCCCCGATGAAGCCAAAACAGCAGCAGCCCCCGAAACCTTTGTGTTCCGGGAGCTGCTTTGGTTTATCTATTTAAAAAAACAAAACCCTATGCGTCACTCAGCGCTTCAGCCAGCCGAACAGGCCGCCTTTTTTGGGCGCGTCCTCCTGCAGCTTAACGCGCACATCGGTCACGTCATAGCCTGTTTTGCCGATGGCCGCACGCAGCGCTGCCTCGTCAAGAGGCTGCATGGAAACAATCACTGCCTGTCCTTTTTTATGTGACGCGCTGACCTTGCGCACGTCAAATGTCTGGCGAATGACATCGCTGACATGCGCCTCACACATGCCACACATCATGCCGTCAATCATCACCGTGGTCTCAAACATACATACTGCATCTCCTTTTTGATAAAAATTGAACGCAAAGATTCGCCAGCCGGATCAAGCACCGGCTGGCGAACGGCATACGGCTATGACGCTCGGACAAGACAATGGCAATAGATTGGAAAGCAGCGTATCTTCTGAAAAGGAAAGGACAGCGTCATTCACCTAAATGCCCTCTTAAGCAATTATCAACACCGCCGAAACGGCCCGGCAAACCCCATGCACCTGCCCGGCGGCGGCTTCCCCAACGCATCCGCGCGATACCACGCAGAGCACCCACAAAGCCACAGCCATCACAACCAGCAGGATCATTTTGCCCTTGAGCCTTTTCATCATCGGCGTCTCCTCAAAGGCTTATTTCAGCGCTTCGCCCAGCTTTTCGCAGGCAGCCAGCGCATCGTCATCGGGATCATCCTGGCAAATAACGCTTTCCGCCGCCAGCACCGCGCCCACCGCCAGACAATCCTCTTCCCAGTTTCTCATCCACTCGCCGTCACCCCAGCCATAGGAGCCGAAGAGCGCAATCTTCTTGCCGTTCAGCGCCGCCTTAACGGCATCAAACATCGGCTGGAACTCCTCTTCCTCCAGAACCTCAGCGCCCATCGCCGGGCAGCCAAAGGCCAGCGCATCGTAGGCAGCCACCTGATCGGGGCCAAACTCAGCCGCGGTCAGAAGATCCGCGCCCGCCGCCTTGGCCACCGCCTCGGCCATCGCCTGAGTATGTCCCGTTCCGCTCCAATAAACCACGCACACCTTGCTCATGTGTCAGTTCCTCCTTAATGAATAATCTCTTGAATCGAATATCTATGTCAGGCGGCCACGATCAGCCGCGCAACACCAAAACCGCGCTGGTAGCAATCCAAATAGACATCCCGGCATTTTCTGTACAGGGCAAACGTACGCCGGGCCTGTTCTTCATTGTAATAGACCTTCCAGCACCCGACACAGCGGCAATTCCGCCCTTCATTTTCAATGAACGCCGCCACGTCGGCCAGGGGATAATCCAGAAAGACGCCGATTTCATGCGGAAAATCATCCCCGCAAACGATATGCTGCGCCAGCGTCTCAAGCGCCGCCTCAATCGAAAAGCTCTCGTAGCCATAAGGAACAAGGAACGCATGAACCTCCTCAGCGGCCAGCTTCCTGGCCAGGGCGCCCACGCGGTAGACATACACCAGCGCGCCGCGATCGCATCCTTTTAATATATGTGCCCGCAATCCCTTGCCGGAGAGCAGCGTATTGACCGAGGCGACATTCTCCTCCAGCTCGGCGCGCGACATCCCCCGGCAGGAAAACAGACTGGCGCACTTATGCCCGGCCAGCGTTGCAGCACAGTGACGAATCAAGTCCTCCTCAAACGCACGCTGCATGGCTCTTCTCCTTCGCGTATTCCTTCAGCAGCCCGTCCAGCGCTGCCAGCGAGCTGGTATGACTGCGCATAATCGTGACATTCTTCTTGCGCGCCAGCTCGCAGGCTGCCTGTGTCATCGTATGAGACACCGTGCTCGTAAAGAGAATGCACAGATCCGGATTGCCGAAGACGCGCGGAAAATCCTTGCGCCGCTTCGCGTAGACCTTTGCCCGATGCCCATAACGCGCGCACTTCTCGCAGTACGCCCGCTCCATACACTCATTGCCGCCAACAATCACGATACTCATACTCCACGCTCCCTCTCACTGGTTAGATATTTCTAACCTCCGCCTTTTTTTAAACCCTCCACCAATCAGGGCTTCGGGTTAAGCATCTCTAATTGTCAATATCATACCAGATACGTTCCCTTTCTGTCAATAACCTCGTGTGTAAAATGCAACTTACTGTGGTTAAGTATATTTAACACGCAAAACCTTCAGGTACATATTGACAACACAAGTTAGTTGTGTTAAACTGTCACACGGTTGATGAGTTAAGTTACATTAACCGTTTCTATTCTCCACAAGTTAGACAGTGCTAATTAGAGGGGGTGAACTCATATGATGCCTCTGGGGATGGCCAGTGTCGGAGACACCAACGTCATTAAAAGGATTACAGGGCAGGATGAGGTGCGCCAGCATTTATCCGAGCTGGGCTTCGTCGTCGGCGCGCAGGTTACTGTGGTGAGCGAGCTGGGCGGAAACCTGATTCTGAACATTAAGGAAAGCCGCATTGCGCTGGACAAAACCATGGCGATGCGCATTATGATCTGAGGATCAGCTTCACAGACCATGAACGGCTTGCATTTCAATAACGCCAGCCCGTTTCATAGATAGAGGAGGAGAAAGGCATGAAGACGCTCAAAGACATCAAAGTTGGTGAACACGCCGTCATCGAAAAGCTGCACGGCGAAGGCGCGCTCAAGCGCCGCATCATGGACATGGGACTGACCAAGGGCACGGAGGTTTATGTGCGCAAGGTCGCGCCGCTGGGCGATCCCATGGAGCTGACCGTTCGCGGCTATGAGCTGTCCGTCCGCCGGGGCGACGCCGAGCTGATCGAGGTTCGCTAAGTCAGAAGGGGAACAAAGGGTTCTATCCATCAGGAGATTTTCACAGGAGGAGATTTTATGGCCACCATTAAGATCGCGCTGGCAGGCAACCCGAACTGCGGCAAAACCACGCTGTTCAATGCGCTGACCGGCTCCAACCAGTTCGTCGGCAACTGGCCGGGCGTTACCGTCGAGAAAAAGGAAGGCCGCTTGAAGAAGCACGATGATGTCACCATCATGGACCTTCCGGGCATTTACAGCCTGTCGCCCTATACGCTGGAGGAAGTTGTTTCCCGTAACTATCTGGTCGGCGAGCGGCCGGATGCCATTCTCAACATCATCGATGGCACCAACCTCGAGCG
>CAYOTH010000117.1:0-6057 GCA_964406835.1 uncultured Oscillospiraceae bacterium | reverse complement strand
TCGCATAAGAAGCCGCATTGCGAGGTCGCATTGTGGATTCTTTGACAGGCTGAAACCACCGGCTAAGCCGGTGGTGATGATTGTATGCCGCGGGCGAGCAGATGGCCAGGCTTTTCGAAGAGGTGGAGCGGCCACACAATAGACAGGCCATGACAAACCCCACAAACGCAAATCTGCCCGGCCATAGATTCGAGCCGGGCGGATTTGTGTTTGGGCTGTTCTCTTGACGCGTGGGTGGCAGGCTTTCTGCTCTGCGGGAAAGTTTCTTCTCTTGCCGTCGAGTCCTTGGCGTTACGGGCGTTGCGAGCCTTCCGTTTCTGTGGCTAACCTCTGTCGCAGCGGGGCGGGCGGTATTCTCCAAAACGACAAAACCCGCCCGGCTCTTTTCTCAAGCCGAGCGGGTCGGTGGTATCCGGGGAGTATTCCCGCAAACGACCAGATTCGAACCGTGTTAGAATATCAGACGCGTCATGCCCAACCCTACTATCGCAGAGAGTCCTAGCTTGAATTGACGGCCGGGAAAGGCGTCGAGGAACCCGGCACAGCCAGCCACATGTGCTAGCCCCTCCATGACAAACCCCGCTATGGCAGACTTGCCCGGCTCGAATCTATGGCCGGGCAAGTCGTCAAGACAGATGAAAGTTTGCTATTTTCTCAAACGCCGCTCGCAGGATTGGCGCGTGAGCGCAAGAGGGACGGCACGGCCAGGAGTTAGGGGCGCTCGACGGGGTAGAGGATCTTGAGCTGATTGACGCGGCTCTGGTAGGCCTGCTGGCGCTTCTCGGCCAGGAGCATCTGCTTGATCTGCTCGCAGGCCTGATCGAAGGAAGCGGCCTCGCCCTCGCTCTTGCCGTCCAGGCGAATCAGGTGGTAGCCGAAGCGGGTCTTGATCGGGCCGCGAATTTCGCCGATTTCCATCTCGAAGCAGGCCTGATCGAACTCGGGCACCATCTGGTCGCGGCCAAACTCGCCGAGGGAACCGCCCTGCTGGGAGGAGGGGCAGGAGGAGTGCTGGCGGGCGGCGTCCTCAAAGGAGAGGCTGCCGTCGTTGATCTGGGCGAGGAGGTCGTTGGCCTTCTCCTCGGTGTCCACCAGAATGTGGCTGGCGGAGACCATCGGCTGGGGCGCGAACTGCTCGGGGTGCTCGTCGAAATACTTGCGGGCGTCCAGATCGGTCGCCGTGACGGAATCAACGGCCTTGCTGATGGCATACTGCGTGAGCAGCTGCTCCTTGATGCGGGCCAGCTCCGCCTTGAAGGCCGGCTCGCGTTCGTAGAGATTGCGCATGGCGTCGGCCAGGAACAGGCGCTGGGCGATAAGCTGCTCCAGCACGGCCGCGCGGCCCTGAGGATTGTCGTAGGCGGCGCCGCGCTGGCCCATCTGGGCGATAAGCTCGTCGATGTCTGAGTCATAAATGGCCTTGGTGTTGACAATGGCCAGAGGCTTCTGGTTATTCTCCATGATAATAAGCTCCTTTGCGAGTAAAATAGCGGTTTCACCAAAGTGACCTGAATCAAATTATAGCATCATTGCGCTCAGGATGCAAGCCTTTATTCTGCCTTGAGCGGAATGTCGCTGGAGAGAACGCGAATGTCGCCCTGCACGCGGGCAGTCATGTCCTCGTGCTCGACGATGCTGCCCAGCACCTTGAGGTCGGCCTGGCGACCCGGGTCGGTCTCGGCCAGCGTGGCCTCGCCATGGGCGCGGAAGGTGCAGCCGGAGAAGAGCAGATGCGTCTTGCCGTAATCCAGGCCGGGCAGATTGAGGTTGTCCAGGTGAACGCGGCTGTTTTCCAACACGGAGTTAATGACCTTGACGGCGTTGACCGGGGCGTTGGAATTGATGAGAATCGGCACGTCGGCCAGGAAGAAGATGTTCTCGAAGATGAGATCCTTCTGCACCGGCGCTTCGCTGTAGGGATAGTAGGAGCGCGACCAGACATCGTGGTCAAAATGCACGCTGAAGGCAATGGGGCGCTTCTTTTCAAGGAAGATATCCTTAAAGTGAATGTTGCGGCAGCCGCAGTTGTAGATGGGGTCGTCGTCCTGCACCATGACCCAGGTGATGCCGTCCAGCACCGCTGCGCCCTCGATATGGGTGGGCCGGGTGTTGGAAATGTAGGTCTGGCCGTCGGGCTTCATGCACACGCGGTAGACGCGGCCATCGGACACGACCGAGTCGGAATGCTGAACGACCATGCCTTCCTTCCAGTCGCCCCAGGAGCCGGCCAGTATGCGGCAGAAAAAGCCGGTGGTCGAGTCCTGATCGAGGTCATAGCAGTCCTCGATCAGGCCGTTCTCAATCCAGCCCATCTGCGGGTTGGAAGTAGCGTAATCGTGGGCGTTGAGGGCGATCGGGTCGTCAAAGGTGCGGAAGATGCCGTGGCGTACGACAAACTTACTGCCCTTGCCGAAGTGAACGGCGTCCTTCATGCCCTCGATGTGGATGTTCTCCAGCAGGGCGTTTTCGAAGGTGCAAATCTGAATGCCGAAGGCGGCGTGGCCCAGATCGAGCATTTCAAAATCGCGGATGATCAGATTGCGGATGTAGAAAAAGGCCAGATGTCCGCGCAAGCCGGTGACCATGCTTTCGTCCAGCTGGTTGTCATAGCTGGGCTCCATGCCGTTGGCAATGAGGCGCAGGCCGGTGATCGAGATGTTTTTGTTGTAGGTGCGCGTGAAGGCGCCCTTGTTGGCAAAAACATAGCCCTGCTTCTGTGTGCCGTCGGCAGCCAGCGCGCGGCGCACATAAACGCCCGCGCCAAAATAGAGCGCGGTGTCGTCGCCCAGGAGAATGGTGCGGCTCAGGTCATACACGCCGGGCGTGTCAATGACAATTGTGCCGCCCACGTCGGCAATCTTCTGAAGCAGAGCGCTGTTCTCGTCAGCTGAGTTTTCCGGCAGAAAGCCGAAATCGGCGGCGTTTACCGAATGCGGCGCAAAGGACAAATCAAGCATGGGAGAATCTCCTTTCGTTGTGGTCGATTTGAATCATCGGGCGCTTGAGCCCTTTCTTCATTATAGCAGACGCAGGCCATTTTGAAAAGAGGCCAAGAACACATAAATCGCCGACTTTTGCGAAAAGAGGCGTTTGAGCCGGAATGGGCCGTTTTTCAGGCGCATTTACTGAAGCGAGGTGCGGGGGCTTACGCCTGTTTGGCGTATAAAAGAGCCGACCGCGCTGCAAAAGCAGAAGGGCGGACGGCTCGGTATGGAAGGGGGATTATTCCTGCATGAGGTATTGCAGCTTATCGCTGTCGCCGGAGCGGAACTGGAGCGAGTACAAATCGTGATAGACGCCGCCCTTTTTCATCAGCGCCTCGTGCGAGCCCTGCTCGGCAATTTCGCCGTTGGCAATGACGGCGATTTCGTCGGCGTTCTTGATGGTGGAGAGGCGGTGGGCGACGACCAGCGTCGTGCGGCCCTTGCACAGCTCGTCCAGCGCCTGCTGAATGAGGATTTCGGTGGTGTTGTCCAGCGCGCTGGTGGCCTCGTCCAGTATGAGGATGGCCGGGTTCTTGAGGAAGACGCGCGCAATGGAGAGGCGCTGCTTCTGTCCGCCGGAGAGCTTGACGCCGCGCTCGCCGATTTGTGTGTCATAGCCCTCGGGCAGGGTCATGACGTAATCGTGAATGTTGGCGCGCTTGGCCGCGGCGATGACCTCCTCGTCGGTGGCGTCCAGCCGGCCGTAGAGGATGTTTTCCTTAATGCTGCCATTAAAGAGGAAGACGTCCTGCTGAACAATGCCTATGCTGCGGCGCAGTGAAGTGAAGGTGACATCGTTGATATCGATGCCGTCGATGAGTATGCGCCCGCCGGTGGCCTTGTAGAAGTTGGGGATGAGGTGGCAGATGGTGGTCTTGCCACCGCCCGAGGGGCCGACCAGCGCCAGCGTTTCGCCCTGCGGGATGTGCAGGGAAATGTTCTTGAGCACGTTTTTGCTCTTGTCGTAGGAGAAGGAGACGTTCTCCAGCGTGATTTCGCCGCGTACGCTGGGCAGCTCACGGGCGTTTTCCTTTTCGCGTTCAGGCTCCTCGTCCATGATTTCGAGGAAACGCTCAAAGCCGGTGACGCCGTTTTGGTACTGCTCCATGAAGTTAATCAGCGTGGTGACCGGGCCGATGAACTGATTGACCGAGACGATGAAGGCCGAGTAATCGCCGAAGTTGATCTTCCCGGCATAGAGGAACAAACCTCCGGCCAGCAGAATGACCACGTTGAACACGTCGGTGATGAAGTTGGTCGAGGAGAAGAACTGCGCCATGGCGCGATAGGCTTTTTTGCGCGCCTCGACAAACTGCGCGTTGCCCGCCTCGAATTTCTCGGCTTCCTTTTCGGCGTTGGTGAAGGCCTTGGTCACGCGGATGCCGGAGATGCTGCTCTCCAGCGCGGCGTTGATCACGGCGATGCTCTTGCGGCTTTCGGAGAAGGCGTCGCGCATCCGCTTGCGGCAGATCAGCGAGACGGCGGCCATGAGCGGAACGCAGGCGAAGATGATGAGCGTCAGCGGCACGCTGATGGTACATAGATAGATGAACGAGCCGACGACCATGATGCCGCTGATGAGCAGATTTTCAGGACCGTGGTGTGCCAATTCGGAAATGTCCATCAGGTCGTTGGTCATGCGGGACATGATCTTGCCGGTTTCGTGCTCGTCATAGAAGGCGTAGGGCAGGGTTTCGAGCTTGTTGAACATATCCGAGCGCATCTGCGCCTGCATGCGCACGCCCACCAGATGCCCGTAATACTGCACGAAATAGCGAAGCAGCATACGCAGCGCATACAGCGCCAACAGCGACAGGCCATAGATGACCAGCAGGCGCATGTTGCGGTTGGGGATGAGATCGTTGAGCATGGTGCGCGAGAAAATCGGATAGATCATGCCGATGACCGAGATCAGCAGCGAGGCGATCATATCCATGAAAAACAGACGTCGATGCGGCCGGTAATAGGCGATAAAGCGCTTCAGCATGGGGAAGAACCTCCTTTTTCAGCGACGCGACGGCAGCCGATCTGTTCGGAAACGTCGCAGCCTTTTCCTTTGTGGGGCGTGCGTTCGGTGTTTAGCAGAGCGCCCAGTTGGGCGTAGAGCGCTTCGAGCGCCTCCCGCCGAATGCGATAGTGGGTGTAGTAGCCGTATTTGACGCCTTCGACCAGCTCGGCCTCGCGCAGAACCTTCAGATGCTGCGAAACGGCGGATTCGCTCATCTCCAGCAGCTGGGCAAGCGCTCGCACGCAGTAGGTATGCGCCTGCAAAAGCGCGATGATGCGAAGGCGCGTCGGGTCGGCCAGAGCCTTTAAAACGGCGATGTCCATTCAGAGCCTCCTTTGCTTTCAAAACTCACTGCCTCTATTATAAACCCTTAAACTGATTAAGTAAATACTGAATTGAATCGGTCGATTGTAAAATTGTCGTCGGGGCAGTTCATACGCGGCTCTTTTCTATCGACCGGGACGAAAAAGCGGACAAGACGGGCGTCCAGCTCTGACTGGGCGCTTTCAGGCAGGCGATTGAAGCGGGGAAGGAGCTGAAAAGAAGAACAGTAAGGCAGTGCAGGATTGGGGGCTTAGTAGCGGGCGGGTATGCTTGATTTGGGAGCATGAGGCACTGAGTTTTGTTTGCGAGCGTATGATCACAAAAGCGGCCCGTCCTTCCCGGCGGCTTGATACGGAACAATCGTGCCGAACGCTTTGGGGCGAAGGACGGTGATCGTATTGCCTGGGAAAAAGGTGGTGCGCGCCGTTCCAGCGGGCTTTATGCGCCGCCGTGCCGATTGCTTGAAAAACGCCCTGTTCGCCCTAGCGGGACGACGGGCAGGTTGACGCGCAGTTTAGGAGTATGGTAAAATGGAGGCTGATGAGGGGGGATCACGGGATGGATTACGATTTGATATTGCTGGGTGCGACGGCTTTTTCCTGCGGCGCGCTGGAGGCGGGCGGCCGGACGCTGTGCATCGAGCGGGGCGTGCTGCAGGCGCAGGAGTTTTGCCAGGGCTACGCCTCGACGCGCCTGAGCGCGCCCCGAACGGCGGCGGGCCGGGCGCTTTATGAGGATTTG
>CAYOTH010000116.1:0-6065 GCA_964406835.1 uncultured Oscillospiraceae bacterium | reverse complement strand
AGCTGGTGGCCTGGCTCAAGCAGACCGGCTTTAAGGCGATCACCTACATGCCCTCGCGCAACACCCGCGCTCAGCTTACCCGCGTGCGCGCGCTGTGCGAAAAGCACGGCCTGTTCCAGATCAGCGGCGAGGACATCAACTCCCCGCGCCAGTCGTTCGTCTGCGAGGCGCAGCGCGACCCGATGTTTGCCCACCTGCTGGACGCCACTTGGGCGCTGATTGCCCACGAATGGCGCGCCACCGAGGACCCCGCCCAGGGACTGTTCTCGCAGCAGAGTGTGGAAAAGTGGCCGGCGCTGGAGGAGCGCGTCAAGGCGTTCGCCGAGTTTGGCCGCGCGATGTATCTTAAATAAAGCTTTAAACGGGGCGGCGGCAGGATAAAGCGCCGCTCTGGTTTTGTCTGTCGGCAAAAAGTACCGAACCCGACGGTAAAAGCATCAAAACAGGTCGTTCTCAAGGAGGAAAAAAGCCATGTCTCGAGGCTATATGGCCAGCGATTACCCCATTTCGAAAACGCATGTGGAATTTCAGTGCTCGGATGAAAACATTCAGCGCGTCTTTGACCGCTGTGAGGCGCTGGAAAAGGAAAATGTCAAGCAGTTTGGCGCGCGCCGCGTCGTGCAGGAGGGCGCCAAGTATCACGGCGTCTGGCTGGAGACGCAGCCCATGGGCGGCGAGATGTACGCCAAGCGTGACATGGAGGCGGGCCTGAACAACATCCTGATCTTCATGGAGAACCAGCGCCGCGACGGCCGCCTGCCCGGCATGATCTGCTACGAGCGCCCGTGGAGCGGCCTGCGCGCCCACTATGACTGGATGCAGGGCGATTTCTTCAGCGTACCGGCGGTGCGCATGGCCTGGCACTTGGGCCGCGACCGGGGGTATCTGACGCGTCTGTATGAGACGCTGCGCGATTTCGACGCCTATCTGTGGGCGTACCGCGACAGCGACGGCGACGGCTGCTTGGAGAGCTGGTGCATCTGGGATACCGGCGACGACAACAACGCCCGCTATCTGGTCAACCGCGTCAATTCCTGCGAAAACGGCGCCTGGAACGGCGAGAGCGCGCCGGTGGGCGTGGGCAATCTGCCTTTCGAATCGGCGGAGTACATGGCCTACAGCTATGCCCAGCGCATGGCGCTTGCGCAGATTTCCGAGTGGCTGGACAACGGCGAGACGCAGGCCTGGCGCGAGAAGGCCGAAGTGGTGCGCACGCGCTTTAAGGAATACCTCTGGGACGACGAGCGCGCCTTTGCCTTTGACCGCGACGGCGGCAACCGGCCCATCGAGTCGATCAGCCTGGCTAACATCAAGTGCATGTATCAGGGCGTCTTCACGCAGGACATGGCCGACCGCTTCATTCGCTGCCATCTGCTCAACGCGCACGAGTTCTGGACGACGATGCCGCTGCCCAACATCGCCGCCAATGACCCGCTGTTCTACCTGGACGACGAGCACACCAACCTCACCGGCGAAAAGCTGGCGCTGTTCAAGGAATATTCCCACGGCGACGTGGAGGACAACAGCTGGTCCGGCCCGGTCGAGGGATTGAGCCTTCAGCGCACGCTGCCCGCGCTTCTGCGCTACGGCCACCACACCGAGGGTGTGATGATTGGCCGCAAGCTGCTGGCCTCGCTGGCGCGCGCCGAGCACTACACTCAGCAGATGAACCCCTTCACCGGCGACTTTGCCCCCGGCACCGACGGTTACGGCCCGATGATTCTGGCCGCGCTCGAGTACATGGCCTACATGTACGGCGTGGGCTTCGAGTCGGGCGAGGTGGTCTTCAGCGCCGCGCAGGGCGACGAGACGAGCGTGTACACGCAGGAAATGAACGGCCGAACGTACAGCGTGCGCCGCGAAAACGGCCGCGCGACGGCCTATGTGGATGGCCGCGAGGCCTTCTACTTCACGCAGGGCGCGTGCGTGTATGCTGCCCCGGATGGAACGCCGAAGCGCGTGTGCGGCTTGAGCGAACAGCCGATTGAGCTGGCACTGACGTTGCCCGGCGGCAAGACGCTGACGCATATGCTGGCTCCGAACGAGGAGTTGGCCGTGAAAGACGAAGCGCTTGAGAGCGTGCGCCGCATTGAGTTTGCCGGTGTAACCGAATAAAGAAAGTCATAAAAGCCGCCCCGGACGGCCCGATGAAAGGGTATGTCCGGGGCGGCGGTTGTTTTGTTTGGGGGGGAGGATTAGTGGGCGGTGCGAGCGGAGAAGAGGCGGCGCAGGACGCGCGTTTCATCCTGCTCCTCGGCCAGATCGATCAGCCGGTCGAGGATGGGCGCGGGCAGGGCAGTCAAGTCAATGCGGTGTATGAGCGCGTCTCAATCCTCGTTTTCGGCGAGGAAGACGGCGATCTTGGCCTGATCGGCGGCGGGCAGGCGGCTGATGTGCTCTTCGATGAAATCCAGCTCCTCCTGGTCGAGGGCGTAATCGATCAGCCTGGAAACCGTGGCCTCGCTCAGGTGATCCACGAGCGGCTCCAGCATCTCCCATTCGCCGTTCTCCGCGGCGATCTTGGCGATGCGGTTGAGCGCGTCAGCGCCGGGGGCCAGCCGGGGGAGAAGATCAAAGTTTCCGTCTACGGCGGCGGCCAGGGCGGTGCGTTCAGCCTGCGCGGGTGTCAGCTGCGAGAGGCGATCCTCGATAACGTCCCAATCGTGGCTGTCGATGGCCTCGTCCAGCGAGGAGGGAGACGATTCGGCGTCCTCGGGCTGATTGCCGAAATGCAGGTTGACGCGGCCGTTATTGTCGCGGGTAACGCGCAGGTTGAGCGCGTCCTTCCAGGCGTTTTTCAGCTTGCTTTTGAGAGTAGGCCACCCGAAGAGGCTGTTCGATTCGCTGGGGACGACTGCCTCAAAGCGACTGAGCGTGTCGGGGCTGATGAAGGGGGCGAGCACGGCCAGCGATTCCGGATCGACCTGCGCCGGGTCAATCTGCTCCACGAAGCGATTGAGGCTGTCCGGCGGCAGGAAGGGGGCCAGCGTACCCAGCGCGTCCAGCAGATTGGCCTCGGCAGGCAGGCGATCAACGAGCGCGCCCAGCGTATCGCGGCTAAGGAACGGGGCGAGTGTGGTGATGTCGCGAAGGGAGAAGTCGCTGCGCTCGGATTGGCTCTTGAGCAGAGAATCGAGCGTATCGCGGCTGAGGAAGGGCGCGAGGGCAGCGAGATCGCGAATGGAGAACCTGGCGTGCGCGGAGAGCTTCTTGAGCAGCTGATCGAGCGTGTCGCGATCGAGAAACGGGGCCAGGCCGGCCAGGTGGCGCAGTTCGATTGTTTCAGGGTTGAGGCGCAGCACCTGTTCACGCAGTTTCTGCCTGCTTAAAAAGGGCGCCATGCCGGTGAGTCTGTTCAGGCTGGGCGCGTCCTCGGCGCTGTCCTCTTCCGGCTCCGGTTCGTCTTCGGCGCGGATCGGCTCCATGATGCCGCGCAGGGAGTCGGCGGTTTGTTCGACGGCGTGCGTGGCCTGAGAGATGGCCTTCTGCACGAGGCTTTCGATATTCGGTGCGAAGGGCGTTTCTTGCGGCTGAGGGGCGGCGTCCGTTCCTTCAGGCGCGGCGGGTTCCAGAGGGAACGGGGCTTGTTCGGGCGCGGCGGGTTCCTGAGGCTGCTGGGCTTCTTCCGGCGGGCGGCGTTCAGAGAGCACCTCGGTGAGCAGCTCGTCCAGCGTGATGCTGAAGAGACGCGAGAGGGTCATCAGCGTTTGCAGATCTGGAATCGAGGAGCCGTTTTCCCATTTGGAGACGGCCTGATGAGTGACATTGACTCGTGCGGCCAGCTCCTGCTGTGTCATATTGGCCTGCTGTCGCAGGAAGGCGATGTTTTCGGAGATAATTTGCGGGTTTAGCATAAAGAAATCTCCTTTCGGTCTGTCTGTGTTCCGGGGAAAGCGCTTCCATGCACAAAGCATACCAGACTCGCCTGCAAAAAGCAAGTGAATGTTGGTTGAATTCCCTTTGCAACCAGCAGTTGCCGCAGTGCGACATCCGCTTGCGCTCACGCGCCAATCCTGCGAGAGGCGTTTGAGCGAATAGAAATCTTTTTCATATCTTGATGCCTTGCCCGGCCATAGATTAGAACCGGGCAAGGCTGCGTTTGAGGGGACACTGTGCGTCATCCACCCCGCTTCGCGTGCTGTACCCCGATTTTTCGCCGCTTGGGGCGTCCGGCTGTGCCGGGTTCCCCTCCGCTTTGCGCACTGCTCCCCCGATTCTTCAGCGCTTGGGGGCGCTTCGAATCTGGACGATTGCTTTAGAAGGAAACCTCTTGATACCACCGACCAGCCCGGCCAGACGCTGTGTGTCGTCCGCCTCGCTTCGCATTCCGGCACGGGAGACTCTTCAGTACACAACAAAAAAGGGGCAGAGCGCTTATGGCTCTGCCCTTGTGAAAATGATAATTAATCGCCCAGGCGGTTGGGATACTTCTTGACCTTGGCGGCGTCGTACCAGGACTGGTAGGCCTCGTCGTAGGTCGAATCCTGCTTTTCGGCGAGCAGCTCGGCGCTGAGGGCCTCGCGCACCTCGTCAAGCGGGGTGGCGCCACTGGTCACGTCGCTGTTGTAGTAGACGATGTGAACGCCATTGCTGCCCACGACCGGCTCGCTGACGTCGCCGACCTTTTCGAGGGACATGGCGGTCTCCGTGAAGATCGACTCCCAGTAGGTGGAGGTTTCGCTGACGCAGTAGCCGTTGCTCAGGCCAGGATCAGACTGCATGCCGGGATCCTCGCCGAACTCGGCCATGACCTCGTCGAAGCTCTTGCCGCTCTCGAGTGCGGCGTTGACGGCGTCGATCTTGTCCTGCAGAGAATCGATGATCTCCTGCTTCTTGGCCTCGATCTGCGCTTCCAGATCGGCCTTCTCGGCTTCTAGCTCCTCGCGGGTCTTCACAGGCTCGGCCGTGGCTTCGGGATCAGGCGTGGCGGTGGCCTCAGCCTCGGCATCCTCGCCGTCCTCGGTGCCGGTCAGCGCGGAAAGCTCGGTTTCGACGCTGCTCAGCTCGGACTTGAGGCTGGACAAATCGCTCTTCAGCTCGTCGGAGGCCATCAGCAGGATGTGCTTGACGGTGCGGTAGCCTTCGGGGTTCCAGTAAACGGTGGTGCCGTTGGTGGTGTACATCTCGTAGAGATAGTTGCTGGAGGAGAAGGAGGATTCGTTCTCAGTGACCTTGTCGTTGTAGGCCTCTTCGATATCGCTGTTCTCGATGGCCACGTCGGCAATGACCGACTCACGCACGAGGTTGGCGATGTAGCTTTCCTTCTCGTTCTCGGTCAGCACCTCGAGGGTGATGCCTTCCTCGGCCAGGTGCGCGATGACGGCCTCGCGGGCTTCCTCGTCGGTCATGCCCTCGGTATCCACATCGGCGCCGTGCTCGGTGATGTACTCCTCGAGCGTGGCGGCGGCATTCTCGGCGATGGTGGCGTTGGCCTCGTTGCTGAGCTGATCCAGACCCAGCTCGACGGCCTTCTGCGCGACCAGGCGAGACTCGATGAACGCCTCAAGCACGCTGTCCTTGATGTCGTCGGTCATGCTGCTGATGTCGCTCATGCCATAGTAATACTGATAAAGATAGGTATAGTAGCTGACGTAGTAATCGTATGTATCCTTGACTTCGCCCTTGGTGATGTTCTCGCCGTTGACCGAAGCGACAACCTCGGCGTTGTCCTTGTCCTGATCGATTTCGATCAGATTGCAGCCGGTCAGCACCATGGCCAGCGCCAGAACCAGAGCAAAGAGTTTCCACACGCGTGTTTTCATTGACGAATCGTCCTTTCAGGATTAGTTGCGCATACTGCACTTATACCATTATACACGCAATGTCACCATATGGCAAGACCTATTTTTTTCTAAAATTTAAGAAAGGTGAAAACGATTTGTGGCAAAGCCCCGGCGCGGAGCTTTATGCAGGCTCAGAAGGGGACTTGCAGCGTCCCGGATGTTTGTGCGTTGCCATCGAAGTGAGTGGGGCTTGAGGATAAGCGCTGCTGCTTCAGAGTGCCGGCTCGGGGGCGCGTTCGGCTTCCTCGCGCAGGCCCAGATGCCGGGCGATGGCTGTCGGCC
>CAYOTH010000115.1:0-6155 GCA_964406835.1 uncultured Oscillospiraceae bacterium | reverse complement strand
CATTGCCGTTGAACTTGAACATTTCGCCGTCGCCGAAAATGGCGTTGAAGATGCAGGACGCATATTCCTGGCCGCGATTGAGATCAACCGGCTCGCTGAGTGCCTTGCGGCGGGTTTCCTCGTAGTCGGTGACGCGCTTTTCACGGCATTCAATGGTGAAGTTGGTGCGGCCGGTGTTCCAGCTGGTGCCGCGGTAGCAGTACTTCTGCAGCGTGTCTTCGCGTTTGCGGAACCAGGGCGAATACTCGGAGAAGTGGCCGCTCGATTCGGTGACGTAATAGCCCATGGCCAGGAACATTTCATTGCGCACGATGTCCGCATCATAAACGGCCTGATCCTCGAGGGTGATCTTGCGCAGCGCCGGATACAGATCCTGGCCGTTGTGCTCGAGCTTGAGATAGAAGGCTAGGTGGTTGATGCCCGCGCACAGGTAGTTGATTTCGTCCTTGGGAATGTTCAGAATGCTGGCAAACTTGGAGATGCCGCCCTGAACGCTATGGCACAGGCCGGTCGTGGTGATTTCCGGCGCAACCTCCTGAATGGTGCGGCAGAGCATGGCCATGGGGTTGGTGTAGTTGAGGAAGATGGCGTTGGGGCAGTACTTCTTAATATCGTCCACAATGCCCATGATGACCGGCGCCGTGCGCAGATAGCGGAAGATACCGGCGACGTTGCGGGTGTCGCCCACGTTGATCGTGACGCCGTACTTTTCGCAGATGAGCAGGTCGTTTTTAAAGACCTCGAGGGGCTGAGCCATCAGCATGCTGACCACGCCGTCGGCATCCTGCATGACCTCGGTGCGATCGGTGGTGGCGATGACCTTGGCCGGATAGTGGCCGGCGTCGATGATGCGCTGAACGTCCACACGGGCGTCCTCCAGCGCGCGCTTGTCAATGTCTACCAGCGCCAGCGTGGCGTCGGCAAAGGCCGGATAGGAAAGAATGTCGCGTGCCAGGGCACGGGAAAAGTTCGGGCTGCCCGCGCCGATGAAGACAAATTTCTTGCTCATGATGATGTTCCTCCTTAATATTTAAGCTCGTAATTGAGCCCATGGATGCCGGGATAGACGCCCTCGCCAATCAGCTCCTGATTATCCTCGTGGCAGATAATCCACTTGTTGGAAGCCAGCAGCAATCGGTCTTCGCCCTGATCGCCGTGCGCTGCTTTGGGGGGGGTGTTGGTGTCCTTGGGCAGGCCGACGACGCAAATAAAACCTTCGTCGCTTACCTGGCAGGGACAGTAATGCAGAGAGGTGGCGTACACCTCGACAATGTCGCCTTCTTCGAGCAGGAAAGCCTCGACCTTGCCCGAGTCATACTCATAGCCGTTCATATCGCGCTGATCGCCCAGCATGAGCACCAGCGGCGTCACGGCGACGTTGATTTCTGAGCTGCGGTGGTATTCCAGCGCGTTGAAGCGGGTGTTGTAGCCGTAGCAGATGCCGGTCTGCGCGGCCACCTGGCCAAAGAAGCGGCTGGTCATGGCCTGATCGTCGGCCGTACCGGTCAGCGCGTCCAGCGCCGGAAAATAGACCGAGCCGGCGGCGGGCATGGAAAGCGCCTCGCAGCAGGCGAGGCACAGATTGGCCGTGTCGTAATCCTCAATCAGGCGGCCGTACTTTTTAAAGGCGGCGTCGCGGGCCGAGAAGAGCTTGAGTTCGGGATTGAGTTTTTGCAGCTTTTCCAATAGGGTCATGGCGTTTTTTTCCTCCTGTCATGTTGGTGGCGGGATTATCGGCGCTTGCCGATGGAAAGCACCTTATAGAAGCGACCGGGTACAGTGCATATGGCGGCATCGTCCAGATAGCGCGCGTTCAGCTCCAGTGTTTCGGCAATGGTCGAGGCGATCTGATGGGCGCGGTCGGGCGTGAAGTCGGGCTTCTCGCCGCGATAGACGCGGTAGTAGCAATGGCTTTCGTCCGCCACGGCGTCCCAGCAGAGCACATCGCCTTCCAGTCGAACATTTTCGGCGGGAACGTCCTCGCGCGGCACATAGTCGGTGGTGAAGACGGTCAGAGAGGCGGGCTTGAGCGTATAGTCCAGCGCGCCGTTTTTAAGCGGCAGCTGGCGGATGGGCTCCTGCAAATCGCCGAATTCATTGAACGGCGGGTTGGCCGTTTCGAATTCATGGACGCGCCAGTCCGGCTGCTTTTCGATGTGACGAAGATTGAGATCCAGCGAAAGCGGCACATCCGTTTCATGGCGGTTGATGACGAAAACGCTCAGCGTTCCGTCTTTGTTGAGTAGCGCGCAGACGCGAAGCAGCGGATCGTCGTTTTGGACATCTAGCACTTTGCTGTTGCGCCGGGCATAACGCGCCAGCAGGCCCAGACACCAGTAGCCCACGCGCATGGAATAATCGCCGTCATCCTCCCATTTAATCAGACCGCATTTGTTGTACTTGGTGTCCTGAGTCTGGGAGATAAAGCGTTCGCACTCGCTCCATTTTCGGGCGTAATCGTCATGTTCGGCATAATGGCAGACGTAGGGATCGGGATAGTCGCAGAATGTCCAGATGGAAATGGCAAAGACGCCGGCATTGATCGCCGCCAGAGCCGCTTCGGCATACATCAGCGCGCCCAACGCGCCGTTTCCGTCGTAATTAAAGGCATTGACATCTTTAATAACGCCGGGCAGATGGACAAAATCGTCCATGCGCAGCTGGCCGTTTTCATCCTCGCGCATGTGGCGCACGCCCAATTCGCCCAGTATGAGGCGCTTTCCGTCGCAGCGAATGGCCTTCATGACGTATTCGCGGCAAAGCGCAAAGAACCAGGGATATAGTTCGAGATCGCCGGGCTTGAAGCGCGTCATGTACATATGCAGGCAGAAGTCCTCGCTGATGCGCTTCATATTCTGTATGGCGTAGTCCATTGTCGGCCAGTTGACCTCGCCGGAGGCGTCCGTGGCCAGCAGGCCGATGTTCAGGTCATGGCGGTCAAAGGCCTCGTAGAGGTATTCGTGGTACTTCTGAAACAGCGGCAAATCACGCGAAAGGCCGTTGTTGTCGTTCATGGACAGCTCGTTGGAGAAGCAGTAATAGCGAATCTGGCGAACGTTGCGCTCCTTAATCAGGTATTCCAGATTGCGCGCGACGTTTTCGGCATAGTCGCGGCGCGCCTCGTCGCTGAAGTGCAGCTGTCCCTTGGCGCAGGCCAGGTAGATGGGCGTGTCGGTGACTTTCTGCATGCGCTCGTAGTAATCGGCGAAGGTATCCATGCTTTCCTTGGTCCAGTTGGCATAGCCGCCGAAGGTGCGCATAAAGCCGGGAGCAAGCTCACGATAGCATTTGCCGATTTTCTGGTCGAACTGTTCCTTTTCACACAGGCGATAAAACAGAGCCTCGCTGTTGTGAAAGCCCAGTCCGCCAAAGAGCGTGGGAAAGTCCGGCCGTGTGATGGTCATTCTGGTCATGGATAATCTCCTTTGCCGCGAAGGCATTGTCAATCAGTCAATGGTCAGCGTGTGCGTGAGCGTCTGTTCCTGGTGTGCGGCGATGGCCATGACGCCGGGCTTGGCCGGCAGCTGCTTGTCGGTGTTTGCAAAATCCGGATGATTGCTCCACGGCTCGATGCACAGATAGGGCGCGCCGGGAATTGTCCAGACCAGCAGATAATGAAAATCGCTGAAATCGACGTGCGCTATGGCATCGCCGCCGCGCCGCCGCAGCGTGACGCTGTGGGATTTGAGCGTCAGGAAGATCAGCGTGGCGTCTTCGAAATCCTGATTGTACAAAGCCAGCGCATTGTTTTCAAGGGGCATGGCCTGCGTATCATGCGTCATCAGTCCGCCTGAGAGCAGGCTGTTTTGGACAAAGCCGCCTTCGTCCTCGTCAAAGAGCAGCTCGTAGGCCTCGATGCCTTCCGGACAGGCATAGCCTTCATGCGCGCCGATGCAGGCGTAGAGCGGCGTGTCCTGAAGGTTTTTGATGAGGTACTCGATTTTGATTCGGTTGGCTTCCAGCGTGTAGCGCACGCGCAGCGCGTAGTCAAAGGGGAAGCCCTCGTGCCAGGCCGCTTCGCCTGAAAGCAGGAACGTGGCTGAAGTCTCACTTTGGGCTTCAACCTGGAAAAGGCGCGTCCGGGCAAAGCCATGCTTGGGCATGGAATAGGTCTTTCCGTTAAGAATATATTCGTTGTCCCGGAAGGCACCGGCCACCGGGAAGAGCAGGGGTGCCTGGCCCGACCAGAAAGCCGGATCTCCCTGCCAGAGGCGTTCAACGCCGTCTTTGCTGCGGATGCTGGTCATTTCGGCGCCCAGCGTTTTGATGCGCACGCACAGCACGTCGTTTTGAATTGTTATTTCAGCAGGTGGGCAGTAGGACATGGATTGATCGGACATGAAGGCACCTCCCTGTGTAAACTGAAAATGTTCAAGATCATTATAGCAAAGCGCGCGACCGATTTCAATATACAATCATGCGTTTATATGAACAAAGTTGCGGTTTTGGCTTGACAGGCGCTTGGATTTGGAGTATATTTCAAAGGAGAGAGGGGCGATGAGATTTCCGTGGAAATGATCAATGGCGGCATACTGTATCGGAGCGACCGGATCAGTACGGATTATCTGCTGGTCAATAACTGCGGCTATCAGGCGACGGGCGAAAATGACATGACCACCGTGCGGCCGCATGGGCGGCAGGATTATCTGTTGCTCTATGTTTTGCAGGGCCGTCTTGTTCTGCGCGATGGGGAGCGGGAAATCAGCGCTTTGGGCGGTTCGCTTGTTTTGTATCGCCCGCATGAAAGCCAGCATTATACCCATGTCGCTGCCGAAGAAACGCAAGTTTACTGGCTGCATTTTACGGGAAGCGGCGTGCCGGAACTGCTGAAAAAGGCGGGTATTGACGCCCGTGTGACGGCTGTGGGCAGCGTGAGCGGCGTGCGCGATGATTACGCGTGCCTGATTCGCGAATTGCAGCTGAGGCAGGGGCAGTACGAAATGTTCTGCACGGCACATATGCTCATGATTCTTTCGGCCTTCGCGCGCCATAGAGCGCAGGGGGAGGAGGCGGCAGCGCTTAACAAAATGCGCCGCCTTTCCGACGTCATTGAGCAGATGCATAGGCGCTGCGGCGAGGAGCTTTCAGTGGCGGAATTGGCGGAGGAATGCGGCTTGAGCGAATATCATTTTATTCATCTCTTCCGCGAGTGTACCGGATTTTCGCCGTACGATTATACTATTCGCCTGAGGATGGACAAGGCCAAGGATCTGATGGCGTCCACGACGATGAATATTTCGCAGATTGCCTTTGCCGTGGGATATTCCAATCCATTGTATTTCAGCCGCCTTTTTAAGCGTCGAACCGGGCTTTCACCAACACAGTTTCGTTCGGGCGCGGGGGTTGCTTTGGAAAGAGAGGAGAATTGAATTATGGAACTGTATGTACTTGAGTTGGGGCTGCTTGACGTTGAGGAACGGGTGCTGGATTCGGCCGCCGTGCCGGGAAAGCATGTGCGCGTGCCGGTGTGGGCACTGCTGATTCGCCACGAGCAGGGCAATGTGCTCTTTGATCTGGGCTGTATGGAGGGCGATCCGGCGCTGACGGCCACGTCCGAGGAAACCATTCAGGCGCAGCTGGGCAAGCTGGGCCTGACCAACCGGGATATTGATACGGTGGTTATTTCGCATCTTCACGGCGATCATTTCGGCGCGCTGTCGCTGTTTACTCATGCTGATGCGTATGTCGGCGACGAGGAATGGACCGAGGCGCTGGTCGGCACCTTTGATCGGGCTGAGGGCCGTCAGGGCGCGATGTGGGAGCGCTTTATGCTGCCGGTCAAGCAATATCACCGCGTGAAACGGGGCGGCGATTTTGAGCTTCTGCCGGGTGTGCGCGTGCTTTCTCTGCCCGGACACACGGCCAACCTACTGGGGCTGGACGTGACGGTGGGCCATCGCCGTCTGATTTTCCCCTCGGATTGCGTTTATACGCCGGTCAACTTTGAACGCTTTCCCGGCGCCTGCCCGCGTCAGGAGGATTATGTGGCCTCCCGCGAGCGCATTCGGGCGCTGGAAACGGCCGGGGCTGAGATCATCTATTCTCATTGGAACGAGCAGTATGATCGCCTGCCCAAAACGCCGGAACCGCTGGCGCGGGATAATTAAATCAAAAATGCGTCGCCCATTTTTTGATAGAAATGGGCGGCGCATCAG
>CAYOTH010000114.1:4810-6173 GCA_964406835.1 uncultured Oscillospiraceae bacterium | reverse complement strand
CCTCCACAAAAGCCACCGACTCATCGGAAAGATCGCCATAGGAGCGATAGGCATCATAATTGCCGACGATCTCATAGGGAATCAGCGGATAGCCGCCGTAATGCGTGAAGAAGGCAATATAATAAACCTTTTCCCCTGTCGGCGCCGTCGTATGCCACATCCTGTTTCGGAAAAAGCGCGTATCCATTGAGGTGTCATGGTTGCCCTGAATTTCATAATGCGGTATGGTTCCCGCCGCCCGGTTCTCGATGGGATTGACCGGATCGCAGATCGTCAAGCGCTTGATCTCCTCCAGATAGACCCTGTAATCCGGCTGATAGGAGGCCGCGTAGCCGTCGTCTATGCTGTCGCCCAGCTCGGCAACAAAATCAAGCGGCGTTTCGCGATGAATGCGCTCGATGTTCTCAAAGGCAGCATAGAGCCAGTCATAGCTGCCCCATTCGTAGCGCGCGCCAATATGCGTATCGGACATCAGCGCAAAGCGGGAAATCACTGCACTGTCATCCTCCTCTATCGCTTGCTTCGGCATTTGGTCATCGCGGGCAAAATCATCGGCCGAGGACGCTTCCGGATCCTGCACGCCCAAATAGAAATTGGCGCTGACGCACGCCGGACGATCGCCCGCCATGGCGCAAAAATCCTTTTCAGGCCGAAGCACGCTGTCGCTCGAACGGGCGGCAATTTCACTGTAGCCCAGCCCCCAGCGGCTGAAATAGAGCATAATGCGCGCGATTTTACAGCGCTGTGTGCGCGCATCCAGCATCCTGTCGCTCGTCCAGCCAACGGCAATGTAATTCGTTTGGAAGTTGTCGGCCTCGTAGTGATACTGGCCCTCATACTTCCAGGAGGGCGCTTCCACCGACAGCGTCACGCCGTCAACCGGCACATGTCCCAGATAATACAGAAAATCATTGCACAGATCCAGCCGAAACGAACCGCAATTGGCCTGCGCATTCTCCAGATACACATCCACCACATAGCGTCGGTACTGGCAGCGCTTCCCCGTATAATCATTGACATCGCCCCGATAATGGGATTCGATGATATAGGCCGGCTCCTGCGTAAGCGCCGCCTGAAGCGTCACGTCTTCGTCATCGGCATAGTTCATAAAAACCTTCTCAGGCGCACCGGGCCGCATCCAGCCCAGAAACGAATGGTTCTGCGGCGACAAGCGCGGCAGGCGGGCATTTCGATAGGGCTGCTTTTGAATCGGCTGTGGAATAGCGGCTGTTTTATCGGCACATTCAAAGCTTATGTTTATCATCAATAATCCTCCGTTTTTGCAAATGTTCTTAAATAACAGTTTACAGGAAAAGCCTCAGCCTGTCAAGCATAATATCGTTCATATTAAGCCGCCGACTAG
>CAYOTH010000114.1:0-4800 GCA_964406835.1 uncultured Oscillospiraceae bacterium | reverse complement strand
GACTAGCCCTTTCGGTATTCCATCGGCGACAGGCCGATTTTGCTGCGGAACAGCTTTGAAAAATAGCCCGGATCGGAAAAGCCCACGCGCGCGGCTATGGCGGCAATCGAATCCTCGCCCGATTCGATCATGGGCATAGCCTGGCGCAGGCGGTACATCAGCAGATACTGATGCAACGACTGGCCCGTCTGGCGAACGATCAGCCGGTTGAGTGAATTGGGATGAAAGCCAAACACCGCTCCCAGGCGAATGTTGGTCAGATCCTCGGCATAGTGGCTGTGAATGTAGCCCAGAATCTGATCGGTCAGCGCGCTGCTCTCGCTTTGCAGCCTCTGGCGCGCCGCATCAGCCAGCAGGCGGCTCATCATGGCGCTCAGGCTTTCGGCCATAAACAGGCGTTGGCGTTCGTACTCCTCCAGCATGTCATCCAGCAGCCGCTCGCAGAAATAAGCGTCGTTCAGCACAAGCGGCGCCTGCGCCATCGGCAAATCGGCACACTCGGGCGAAGGACTCAGCCGATCGGCCTCAAAAGCCTCCTCCCGGGCAGGCGGAATCGGAAAGGCAGGCGGGTGCTCTTCGGCCTGCAAATCAAAATTGACGGCAAAGAGCATCAAAGCGCCGCCTGACGGAATCACATAGCGATATTTCATGCCCGAAGGCCACAAAAGCAGCATCCCCTGCCTCAGCGGAACGCTGCCCGATTCAAAGTCAATGCGTCCGCCGCTCTCCCGAGCATAGATCAAACGCGCGTCGTAGGGAATCATAAAGCCCGGAAACTCGCCCTCGCGAATGACCAGCGTTCGAACATAGCGGACAAACGGCTTCAAATCAAAAAGCTCCGTCATGGCCCTCTCCCCATTCAAGTCTTGTTTACTTCTATTAAAGCACATTTTCATGGAATATGCAACGGAAAAGTCGGGCGCATATTTTCGCTCTTTTTTGCATTAAAAACGCATTTTCAGGTTGCGCCCGCCCCGAGAATGGTATATACTTAGAAAAGCGTGTTATTTCGTTTTACGCAGACACACAGGAGGGAATTTATTATGGATATGTCTTTCCGCTGGTATGGTACCGGCCACGACAGCATCACTCTGCAGCAGATCCGTCAGATCCCCGGCATGAAGGGCGTCATCACCACGCTGTATGCCACCGAGCCCGGCGAAGCTTGGACGCGTGAGGCCGTTCATGCGCTCAATGAGGAAGTCAAGGCGTCCGGCCTGAAGATTTGCGGCATTGAAAGCGTCAACGTGCATGACGACATCAAGGCCGGTCTGCCCACCCGCGATATGTATATCGAAAATTACATCAAGTCGCTGACGGCGCTGGGCGAAGAGGGCATCGACATGGTGTGCTACAACTTCATGCCGGTCTTCGACTGGACGCGCACCAAC
Organism: uncultured Oscillospiraceae bacterium; assembly: GCA_964406835.1. Lineage (GTDB taxonomy): Bacteria > Bacillota > Clostridia > Christensenellales > Aristaeellaceae > Firm-10. Next base: position 3,409 of record CAYOTH010000114.1, on the reverse strand, counting down.
CTGGCCAAGCCGCGCCATGACGGCTCCACCGTGCTGGCCTACGATCAGGCCGACATCGACCGCCTCAATCCCGAGGATATGTTCAATTCCATCAGCGGCTCCACCAACGGCTTTGTGCTGCCCGGCTGGGAGCCCGAGCGCATGGAGCATGTCAAAGCGCTGTTCAAGATCTACGAAGGCGTTGACAACGAAGCACTCTTTTCCAACCTCAAGTACTTCCTGGAAGCCATCATGCCCACTTGCGACAAGTACAACATCAACATGGCCATTCACCCGGATGATCCGGCCTGGTCGGTCTTCGGCCTGCCCCGCATCATCATCAACGAGGAGAACGTCCATCGTATGCTGAAGATGGTCGATAATCCCCACAACGGCATCACGCTGTGCACCGGTTCGCTGGGTACCAACCGCAAGAACAATCTGCCTGAAATCATCCGTGGTCTCAAGGGCCGCATCCATTTCGCGCATGTGCGCAACCTGCAGTTCTTCAGCGACACCCAGTTCGAAGAAGCGGCGCATCTCTCCTCGGACGGCACGTTCGATATGTACGAGATCGTCAAGGCGCTCTACGAAATCGGCTTCAACGGCCCGATCCGTCCCGATCACGGCCGCACCATCTGGGGCGAAAAGTGCATGCCCGGCTATGGCCTGTACGACCGCGCTCTGGGCGCCGCCTACCTCAACGGCCTATGGGAAGCCATCGAAAAAAGCCAGACCCGCGGCCTGTAATTTCATAATATAAAAATCGCCGTGTCCGTTGCCTTTTTGCGGACACGTCCCTTTTTCAAGGAGGATTTGCCATGAATTTCGAAGGAAAGGTTGCCCTGATCACCGGCGCTTCCGTGGGCATTGGCCGCGCCTGCGCCCTGCGCTTTGCCGAGGAAGGCGCTAAGGTTGTACTGCTTGACGCTAACGAAAGCACGTTAAACAGCCTCAAAGAGGAACTGCGCGACACCGAAGTGATGACCTGCGTCTGCGATGTAGGCAGCGAAGAGGCCGTAAATAACGCCGTTCAGCAGGCCCTCGATCGCTTTGGCTCCATCGATATTCTGGTTAACAACGCTGCGCTGTGGCGCTGCTGGGCCTCTTTTCTGGAAACGCCCGCCTCGGAATGGGAGCGCTTTATCCGCGTTAATGTCATGGGCGTGGTTCACTGCACCCGTGCCGTGCTGGGTAGCATGATCGAGCGCGGCTACGGGCGCATTGTCAACGTGGGCTCGGTTGCCGGCGTCTATGGCAACGCCAACATGGCGCACTATTCCGCCACGAAGGGCGCGCTGATCGCCCTGACCAAGGCCCTCGCCAAGGAGACCGCCAACAAGGGCGTTTCGGTCAACTGCGTCTCGCCCGGCAGCGTCAGCCCGTCCGATAATCCGGATATCCACTACACGCAGCCCAGCGAACTGGCCTTCATGAACCGCACCGGCAGCGATGCCGAAAATGCGGCGCTGATCGCCTTTTTAGCCAGCGACGAAGCCTCCTATATCTCCGGACAAAACATCCAGATTGACGGCTGCCGCCGCAAGCAATAATCCTTTTCACGCCCTCCGAAATCCCCTCGGAGGGCTTTTTTAATAGCAGCCGAACAAGCGATAAATCCCCCCGTTTCAACGGGTGCCATGAAAAATAGCTTTAGCAAAAGATATGGCGTCCCATAGTCGATGGGACGCCAGTGAAAAAGAGCAAATCATCGATATTGTATAAGATGAAATAAAACCTTGAATAAATCCCCGAGTAGAGGATTTGCAACGCAAAAAGTGTGATTGACAAGACGCTCGATGCCCTCTTTAGAGAGCGCCCACAGGAGATAAACCCTTCCAGCACTTGGTTAAATCACTCGTTCCACTGGCGGTTTAATTCAGACAAACCATATAAATCTTCACCCGGAGGCATGAAAAAGGCATCAGCGAAGACTATAAGGTTCCATCATCGACAGGCCTTTCCTGGGAAAGCGCAAACGATCGGTATTGTGAAGATTATCAAAGCAAGGCGCGTAATTGACAAGGCGGTTGATATCCTCTTTAACGAACAAGCGCCTACGGGGCGGTTATGATTTTGGGCCTATCCGCCACATGAAGAGACAAGCCAAAGAGCTAAAACCATTGCGCATAGCCTTGGCCCCGAACTATCTCCGGCAGAGAACTTACGAAGAAGTAAAGACTCGGCAAGCCTTCTTATATCCGACCCGCGCGATAGACCGAAATCCAAAGTAAAGCATATCATAAACAGCGCTTCCTTCGTCCTATTCGTTCGAGGAAAGGACAATGTGCTTTAAAAGAAGCGAACCGCCGTGTAAACCTTTGCTGTTTGCCGGTGCGGCGTTGCATTTTTTACCACATTATGTTATACTGAAACTGCCTTATTGATTGTTTTTTATATTCCTTTGGAGGTGAACGTCATGTTTCATTCCGCCCGTTTGCGTCTGCTGACGGTTCTGGCGCTGTGCCTGGCCTTGCTGGCCTGCGCGCCAACTGTGCTGGCAGAAAGCATCCCCGTCGCCGAAGAGACGCCAGTGGTGACGCTTTTCGAGCAGAGCATCGTCATTGACCTGGCCAAAGATAGCCGTCACACGCTCTCTGCCACCCTGACGCCAACTGATTCCTCGGCACGCGTGAGCTTTTCCAGTTCGAACACCCGCATTGCGCGCGTCTCCTCAAGCGGCGTTGTCACCGGGCGCAAGACCGGCACATGCACTGTAACCGCGCAGCTTCGCGGCCAGGAAGCCCACGCCCAATGCACCGTGACCGTCATAGACAGCCGCATCCCCACGTCGATTTCCTTTACCGAGGGAACGGCGCTGACGCTTGAGCGTTATCAGACGCTTCAGCTGACGCCTCAGGTTCTGCCCGCCACAGCCGATCAGCGCATCGCCTACAAGAGCAGCGCTTCTTCTGTGGCAGCGGTCAGCTCAAAGGGCGTTATCACGGCTAAGCGCGGCGGCACCGCCGTCATCACCTGCTACTCCCGCCGCGACAAAACCGTCTGCGGCCAGATCACCGTCACCGTCAAGGAATACCCAACGCCGACCTCGCTTTCTCTTACGCATGAGCCTCGCTATATGGTCGTCGGCACGACGATGCAGCTGACGCCGGTCACTCAGCCGACCGGGCAGAAGGTCTGCGAGGTCTACACCTGGCGCTCATCCTCCTCGGCCCGTGCCTCGGTCAGCTCGACTGGCCTGGTCACGGCCAAGCAGACCGGCACAGTCACCATCACCTGCTCCTCCAAGCAGAATTCCTGCATCCGCACGACGCTCAAAATCGTCGTCGTGACGCCCGATTCGCCCTATTACATCAACCTGACGCCCAGCGATGAGACGATCAGCGCCTATGCCGGCGATACTTTGCACATCGGCGCGTCGGTCTTCCCGGCCAGCCGCGCGCAGGGCATCACCTGGAAGAGCAGCCGC
>CAYOTH010000113.1:0-6280 GCA_964406835.1 uncultured Oscillospiraceae bacterium | reverse complement strand
GGTGTCGTCTGGCGCGTTGAGCAGGTGGAACAGCGTCACCGGCGCAATCAGCGCATAGGGCGATCCATCCACCAGCAGCACGATTTGTCCGTCGGCCAGCGCCGCCGCCGCGCGATCGGGCCGCTCCGTTTCAAGCATCTGCGGAAACAGCGCGCCGGGATGATCCTCTATCAGCTGCTGCAAATAGCCGCTGCCCGGGCAGTAGACCGTCGTGAGCGACTGGATGCGCCGCCTCACCAGCGCGACCGTTTCCTCCCGCGCCACGCCGCGCAGGTACATCATCGCCACCTGCGTAGGCAGCTTCGTCCCCACTGACAGCGTTTCCCCGATCAGCATTTCACTGCGCACCAGCCGCCGCACCAGCGAGACGTTGGTCTTGAGGTTCTCCACAAAGGCCTCCTGCGGGCCCTGCACCACCGACTCCGAATGCGTGCGTCCCACGCCGCGCTTTTCATAGGCGCGTGTTTCCAGCGACACCGCCTGCGCGCAGCCCTCAATCAGCAGCACGCTGCGCCCCTCCAGCATGGCCTCAGCTGCCTCGCCGGTCAGCTCGATCAGTTCCGCCGAATCCACCGGCAGCACCCGCTCGATCAGCGCCTGCACGCACGCCTCGCCCTCAGGCAGCACCCCCGAATACGCCAGGCACGGCCGAAGCACAAAGCGATCGATCTCCCCACGCCCCGCCATGCCGTCCAGATACGCTAGGCACATCGCCCGCCCGCCGCAGCGCAGCCGTCTGAACGCCGCGTCCCGGTTGATCGAGCGGTTCATCACCGCCCCCAGTCGCCGCACGCTCTCCTCCAGCGCCGCGCCCAGCTTCTCCCGCATCGCGCCCTCGTCCGGCTTCTCCGCCATACCCCGTGCCCCCTTTTCGTTCGTCTTCCCCTTCATTCTGCCCCCGCCCGCCGCACTTTATTCCCACCGGCCGCAGTGCGGCTAGACCACCGTACCGGGGAGCGCGTAGAGATAGGAGAAAAAGCACATCAGCACGATAGAGAGGGAGATCAGGGGCAGGTAAAGGCTTTTGTGGCGGCTGATGACGGCCAGCATGAGATAGAGCGGATAGAGTGAGGCCAGCTGCCGCGCGCCGCTGAGCAACCAGCTGGGCGAGAGCACCAGCGCCATGTACAGCCAGGCGTAGAGGCCGTCAGCCGGGTCAATCACCGTACTGAAGACCAAAAGCAGCAGCGCCAGAGAGAAAATAGCGACGGCCTGCGGAATCCACGTCCCCAGTTGCCAGGCGATATCGCCGTAATTGAAGGCCAGGTCAATCGAATAGCGCTGCGTTTTGAGCATCGAGCCAAAGCCCTGGCCCCAGTAATCGCGCAGCGTGCCGATGAAGGCCACGGGCGAGCCGGCCACTGCCGCGTTGACCAACATATAGGCCAGCGTCCCCTGCGGAATCATCAGGCACAGCAGTAAAAGCGCCGCCAGCAGACGGGCAAAGCGCGCGCGGTTGGTCCGGTACAGGCGCAGGCAATGCAGGTACTTGAGCGCCTCAACCAGCACCGGAATCAGCACCAGCACGCCGGCCAGATGCGTCGCCGCCGAGAGCATCCCGCAAAGCGCCGCCGGGAAAAACGCCCGGTTGCGCGCGCAGAGCACAGAAAAAAGCGTCAGCATCAGAAACAGCGACTCGGCACAAGGCACTGAGAAAAACAGCGACAGCGGCGAGAACATCAAAAAGATCACCGCGCGGCGCGCCGTCCGCTCGCCATCCTGCGCCGCTACCAGGCGAAACAGCGCCCAGCCCGCGCCCAGCAGCGCCAGATTCGACACTGCAAAGCCCGCAAACACATAATGCCCAAAGCAAAGAAAGGCCATGCCGCGCACCAAAAGCGGATAAAGCGGCAGATAATTCAAAAGCTCCGGCGCAAAGGAATAGCCGTGGCGCGCCAGGCTGATGTAGCCCGCCGCATCCCACCTCACCCAGTGGCTGATCGCCGAGTGAAACAGCGCCTCCAGTGAGCCGGACAGACAACTGCCCACCATCGCCGAGGCCAGAATCAGCAGCCGACTGACCAGCATCAGGCACATTAGCCAGACGATCAGATGCAGCTGATTGTGCAGCGCCCACTCGTTGCGCCGCAGCCGCCGCCTCAGCTGCCGGGAAACCATCGAGCCCTCGCCCGCATAGTCCTCGTCCTCCAGCGGCCGCCGCTCGATCAGACGACGCACCAGCGGCCCGAACTCGATCCCCGGCGCAAACGGCTCTGCCCCGCAGCGCAGCACCAAAATCACCAGCGAACAGCCCGAAACCGCCGCCAACAGCCACGGAACCAGCGCAGAAAGTAAATCAGACATCGTGCTCACGTCTATGCCTCGCTTCGAACAACAAACTAAAATTCAATCCTCACAAAAAGCCCGCCGCCGCGCAGTCAAATCACAGAGCCAAGGACGTTCCGCCGCGCTCAACGCGCCGCACCCGCCCCTGTGATAAGACGCCTGAAAGCCCGGACAATCTGGTGTCCGGGCTGTTGAGCGCGGGAATCAAAAGACAAAATGGGATGCTCGGCAGGGCACGCCATCAGTCCGACTTCTTTTCGCCGAAGACCGGATAGCGGCGGCCCGGCTTGGGGGCGGCGTCTTCACCCATAGCAGGACGGCCATAGATCGCCGCGTCATACTCGGTATGGCGCGAGTCGGAGGCGTAGGGATCAGCGTCGCTGTCCCAATCCCCGAAGCCGCTCTCGTTCGCCGTCGGCGCGGCGGCGGCATAGGGATCGGTCTCGCCTGCGGCGAAGGGATCCTCGAAATCGTCCTGCGGCGTCACCGTGGGCATGTGGCGCACCGGCTGCACGCGCTCACGGCGCTTCGGACGCACGTTCACCGGCACCTCTTCGTAGACAATCTGCCGCTTGCGCAGCCACAGCCAGTACGGCCGCCAGCGAATCATCCACACCAGCCAGTCCACAAACAGCCCGATGACAATCATGACCAGCGCAATGGACTTCCAATTTTCGGCAAACCAGCTCAGAAAGCCGCCCGCCATGTCCGCCTGAAAAAAATTCCACACGGAGAGCGCAATCAGCTTCATCCAGCTGAACAAAACCTCGATCAGGCCCTGCGCAAAAACGCTGTTATCCAATTCAGAATCCCTCTTTTCCGGGGCCGTCCTTCAGCCCCTATCCCTCCGCTTCACCGCCGCGCGCCGTCTTTACCAGCCCGCCGCCCGAAGCTCATAAACTTTGATCTCGCAATACACGGCTCTGGCGCGCGTCAACCGCACGCTTCTCAGCCGCCGCCTCGCCTATCGCACAAGCCGCAGCTACTCTGTAAAGCCCACGCGGCTTCACTGCAAAGCCTTGGCAAGGAGTTTCGCCCTCGCCGCTTACTCGGCGGGCGGGGTCTCCACGGGGGTGATTTCGACGGCGATGGTGGGCGGGTCGATTTCGCAGGCCAGCGCGGAGACGTCGCCGCCGTCCACGGCGATGGCCACGGGCAGATCGTACTGGCCCAGCTCCAGGCCGGTTACGTCCACAGAGAGATTGACATCGGCCTCGGTGAGACGGTTCACCAGCGAATACGGGCCGCTCAGGCGCACGTCGCCGGAAGAAACGGAGAGCGTCACGTTGGTCTGAGCCGAACGGCCGCGCACGGTGATGGGCAGACTCTGGAAGGAATCGGTCAGCGTGCTTTCGACGATGTAGACCGTGACCGTCACCTGCTCGCTGGAGACATAGCGCATATCGCGCAGCGCGTTGATCGTGGCAATCGAGGTAAAGCTGCTGGTACGCCCGTCCAGATTGATCGGGTCGAAGGTCAGCTCCTCCAAAACTTCCAAAAGCGACTGTTCGCCGGCCACAGTGATGACCTCGGGCTGCACGTCGATGCCGGCCAGCTCATAGCCCTCGGGCAGCGTGCCAACGGTCGCGGTTTCCGCGTTGCTGCTTACGCTCAATTGCACCTTGGGATAGACGTCGAGGCTCATCATGATGAAGGAGGGCGAGGCAGTCAGCGCGCTGCCGATCTCGTTGCCCTGCCCGTCCAGAAGCGTCAGCGGCGCGGAGCGGTCGTAGGAGGCGGTCTGCCCGGTCACGTCCACCTGAACGCGCGCCGAGGCAACCGTCTGAAGCAGCGAGGAGGGGCCGGAAACCAGCACCTGCGCCGGGTTGGTGCGCGTAACGCTGTACCACAGGGTATCCTGAAGCTCGCCGGTCAGCTCCACGTTAACCGGCACATAGCGCGAGCCGCGGCTCTCAATAACCACCTCAACGCTTGAGGGCGAGAGCTGCACCACCTTGCCGTAGCTGGTCACGCCGCTCAGCTCGACGCGGTGAACGCCGGCCTTGGTGATCTGCGACAGATCCAGCTCGGCGCGCACGGTGTCGGCGGTGACGTGGGCATAGTTGGCCTGGCTGGTCTCCACGCGCGCATGGACGCTTTCCAGCGTGGAAACATCGGTCAAAAGCGCCAGATCGCGGCTTTGAAGAACCGTCAGCCCGCTGGTGACAATCGGCACGTTGGCCAGCGTCTTGATGCTGGTGATCGTCGAATCGACGGAGATAATATAGCTCCACAGAAACAGCGCGCACACCACGGAGACGATCTTCCACAAAAGGTTGTGCGACAGGCTCTTGACCAGCCGCGCCAGAACGGTTTTCAAAATCGAGAGTAGCTTTTTCATTCGGCATTACCGTCCTTTCCACTCCGAGGCACGATGCGCGTGAGCAGCCGATGCGTGCCGGGCGTCTCCTCGCCGCTCTTCATCAGCTCGGAGAGGATCGAATAAAGCGCCTTGGCATCCAGATAGCGGTTGAGCCGCCCGTCATGCGCCATGGAGATGGTGCCGGTCTCCTCGGAGACGATCAGCACGGTGGCGTCGGTCGTTTCGGAAATGCCCAGCGCCGCGCGGTGACGCGTGCCCAGCTCGCGGCTGATCGAGGAATTTTCCGACAGCGGCAGAAAGCAGGCCGCCGCCGTAATGCGCCCGCTGCGCACCACGACCGCGCCGTCATGCAGCGGCGTGTTCGGCTCGAAGATGTTTTCGATCAGCCCGCTGGAAATTTCGGCGTCCACCATGGTTCCGCTGGCGATGATGTCGTTGAGGCCGGTTCGGTTTTCTATGACGATCAGCGCACCCACCTTGCGCCGGGACAGGTTGGTCAGCGCGTGAATCATTTCCTGAATGTCGTGTTCGGAGGACATGGGCTTGCGCTCGCCGCCCAATATCGCGCTGCTGGCGATATTCGAGCGGCCAATCTGCTCCAGGCCGCGCCGAAGCTCCGGCTGAAAGAGCACCACCAGCACGATCACGCCGGTGTTAAGCAGCTGGCGCATGACCCAGTTGAGCGCGTTCAGCTCCAGAATATCGCTGAACCAGCTCAGAAGCAGTATGATGGCCAGGCCCTTCAAAACGGAGTTGGCGCGCGTCTGGCGCACCAGCTTGATGACGTAATAGATACCCATCGCCACAATGACGATATCCAGCCCGTTGCGCCAGCTCATGCTGCTGGTCAGGCTGCTGAGCAATTGCAGAAATTGCTGCCACAGATAGCTGATTTGATCCATACGTCAACCTCCTCACGGTCGTCCTGCTTCTATTATAATACAAAATCGGCCGTTTGCAAAATACTTTTTTCATATTTTCCTATCTTTTTTGTGAAACTTTTTTCCGCCTCGCATCGATCACCTGTTTTAAGACGCCCGCGCACCCGAAAAAGATTCCTTCGCCGCAAATATTTCACATTTTATTGACAGCCCCTGCGCCCCATGGTATAATATTTTGGATACAACAACAGACTCCTGTCTGTTTCGCCCGGTGCAAAGTCGACTCGAGTCTCTCAACGACATTAAAGGTGTGATCACGATGCTTCGCAAGTTTTTCCTCTCGCTGGGCCTGGCGCTGCTTTTGCTGTTTTCGGGCCTGAGTACGCTAGCCGAGGAGGAGGCCTTCACGGTTCAGGTCAACGGCGCTCTGCCCTCGGGCGTGCTCGAAGTGGACATAAGCCGCGTCAATACGCTCGCCTTCTCCCCCAGCAAGCCGGTCAAAAGCTACCGCGTTTCCAGCCGCAGCCGCTGCGCTGTCACGCCGGAGGGCGTCCTGACCGTCAAGAAAACCGGCTCCTTCCGCGTGACAGTGACGGCCGAAACCGGCGAAAAGCAGGTGCTTTCCTTTAAGGCAGTCAAGAAGGCCACGGCCATTGAGCTGAGCGGCAAGACGCACACGCTGGCCGCCGGGCAGAAGCTCAGCCTCAAGGCGCGCGTGCTGCCCTCGGGCGTGTCCAACAAGAAAGTGACCTGGGCCAGTTCGAACCCGGCTGTGGCCACGGTCGATGCG
>CAYOTH010000112.1:0-6308 GCA_964406835.1 uncultured Oscillospiraceae bacterium | reverse complement strand
CGGGCGCGCTTGATGGCTACGGACAGCTGACGCTGGTGCTTGGCGCAGGTGCCGGACATACGGCGGGGCAGAATCTTGCCGCGCTCGTTAGTGAAACGGCGCAGACGCAGCACATCCTTATAATCGATATGCTGAATCTTGTCAACGCAGAACGTGCAGACCTTACGGCGCTGCTTGCGGCCGCGCGGGCGGCGCATACGATCGCCTCTATCTTCAGACATGTTAGTCTCCTCCTTTACTGAATGGTGAATACCTTAGAACGGGAGCTCGTCGTCGTCAACCTGAGTAAAGCCGGTATTGCTCGTATAGGAAGAGGACGGTTCAGGCGGCGGCGGAACGTCGCCGGGATTATACGAATTGGAACTGCTCTGCGGCGAACCAAGGAATTCGACCTCGTCGGCCACCACCTCGGTCACATAACGCTTCGTGCCGTCCTGCGCATCATAGGAACGAGTCTGAAGCGAACCGACGACGCCGCACTTGCGGCCCTTCGTCAGGAATCGCGCGCACAAATCAGCAGTCTGACGCCAGGCAACGATATTGATAAAGTCGGACTCACGCACACCCTGCTGATTCGAAAACCGGCGCTGAACACCAATGCGGAACGTACACACCGAAACATCGGAGGACGTCTTGCGCAACTCGGGATCAGCCACCAGATTACCGATCAATATAACCTTGTTCATACTCTCACCTTATCTTCCCCTAGGGCAACGGATTACTCCTGCTCGGACGCTTCAGCCGCGGGGGCTTCTTCCCGAGCGGCAGGAGCCTCGGCAACGGGGGCTTCGGCGGCCGCATGCGGCGCGTAGGGCTTGAGCGGCTCACGCTTGGGCGGCAGAGCGCCTTCGAAGCGGATCACCATGTAACGGAGAACGGACTCGCTGATCTGGAAGTTGCGCTCCAGCTCGCGGGGCAGCTCGGCGGGGGCAGCGATGTACATCAGCACATAGTAGCCTTCCGTCTTGTAGTCGATGGCATAGGCCAGACGGCGCTTTCCCCATTCATCGACGCGGTCAACCTGACCGCCGTTGGCCTCAACCAGACCCGAAAAGCGATTGATCAGATCGGCGCGAGCCTGCTCTTCCAGAGCGGTGTCGATGACATACATGACTTCGTATTGATTCATTGCTTTTCACCTCCTTATGGACTTAGCGGCCCTGATCGGTTTATCAGGGCAAGGATGCGCTAATAATGAAGTATAACAGCTCCGCGTTAATATTTCAAGGGATTTACTTACTATTAACGTGACTTTCTGCGCTCTTCGACGCTGAATTTCTGCCCGTTCTTTCATGGACAGACCGAAAAGATGCTTTCCCACTCTAAAATCACCTTTTTTCAACCATTGATTGATCTTTTCAGGAAGCCTATCAACTGTCCCTCCATTGCGAATCTCCCCATCCTGTGCTATGATAAAGCCATCAAACAGACAAGGAGAGTCCTTGTTATGAATATCACAGCGCTTCAAATGGGTGCAATCATACGCGAAAACCGCCGTCTTTGCCATCTGACTCAAAGCGACCTGGCCCAAATAACCGGCGTCAGTATTCAGGCTGTCAGCAAATGGGAAATCGGCCAATCGTTTCCGGATATTACGCTCTTGCCCACACTGGCCGAAGCGCTTCATCTTTCGCTCAACGCGCTCTTTGGCCTAACGGGGCCGCAGCCAGACTCTGCTTCCCCTTTCCCCGATGACGGAAAGCTACACGTCGTGCAGTATTTGGGCCGCCTACTCAGCAGCCAGGAATGTGACGGCGAGGAAATTGTGCATTCCCTTCCGACTTTGCCTGGCGACGCCCTCCCCGTTCTTTGTCTGCACGGTTCAGCCCGCCTGCTGGGCAGCTTCCGCCGCATGCTGCACGTCGAAGGGGATTTGACCGTTGGCGGCGACGTACGCCTGGACGGCGATCCTGAGGCGCCTGAGCATTTTTTCTGCGGCGGCGCTCTTATGACCGGCGGAAGCCTCAGCTCAAATGGCAGGCTAAAGCTGGACGGCGATCTCACCGCCGGCGGGAGCATCATGATTATGCACGGCTTTTCCTGCGGCGGCGATATTCATGGCGATGTCAAAGCCCCCGGAGACGTTCACGTCTGCGGCGACATCGAAGGCGACGCCTTCTCCCAAAATGGCCGTGTTTCTGCAAGCTGCGATGCAGAGTCCTCCCCTGATTTCCCCCTAAGCCGCCCGTAACGCAAAGCTGTGCAGGCTACGAGGCTCCCTCTCCCGTTGCTTTGAGTCTTTGTACCCAACGAATGCACACTGACAAAACGCAACTTCCCTTTTGCAAATCCGCAAAATCAATCACATTGGGGCTTGAAAGCACATCCAAAGGCTCTCTTCATTGGCCCCGCGATGGCATTACTCAGCCTGAAAGCAGCTGATCGCCCGCCATCCAGTGAGGCATCAAAGCAATAAAAAACATCCATCCGGCCTTCTCTTGGGGACAGAATGCGCACAACTGACGCTGCAGGCATAAGGCTCCTTGCTCAGGCGGGTCAAGCTCCAATATCTTGGCTGAAAGGCACAATGGCGTTTCGCAAATCCCCTATTCGGGATTCATTCAAAGGTCTATGCCGTCTTATCTCCTATCGAACGCCTTCTCTTTCTCAGTAAAATGCCCCTCGACTGTCAAAAACGCGTCCGGGAATCGTTCAAATCCCCGGACGCGTTTTGTCTTACTTATGATAGCGCTCATGCGCGCCGATTTTAAAGCCCCGATAGAGCTGCTCGAGCAAAATAACACGCATCAGCTGATGCGGAAAGGTCATTTTCGAAAAAGACAGCTTTTCATCCGCCCGGTCTATTACCTCCGGAGACAAGCCCAGCGAACCGCCAATTACCAGCACCAGCCGCCGCCCATCCATTGCCCAGGCCGCCAGCTTGTCCGCAAACTGCTCCGAATCGTAGGAGTTTCCCTTAATGCACAGGGCCACCACGCGGTCGTTGGATTTAATCCGGGCCAGAATATCCTTGCCTTCCTTTTCCATCACCCGCTTATTGAGCGCCTCGGAAGGCTTATCCGGCTCCGGTTGATCGGGCAGCTCGCAAATCTCCAGCGCACAGAAACGACTCAGACGCTTGGCATATTCGGCGCAGGCCTCCCGTTCCCATTTTTCCTTCAGTTTTCCGACGCCAATCAGCAGCACCGGCAGCATGGTTCATTCCCCTTTCCGCTTTCAACGTCATAAAATCCCCATCAATCGCAGCGCATCCTCAGCGCCAAATAGAAGCATTTTAGCCACGCAAGCCGCCATCAAAAGGACATCACCCTGATCGAGCTTTTCCAGACCCTGCGCGGGTGATCTCTGCATCCCCGAGCACAATCGCCTTAAAAGCAGCCCCAGAAGCAGTATGCTGAATCCCAACAGTACCGCCTGCACACCCCAATAGGCCAGCGTGCCGCCCATTTGAGTCGGCATCCCCCAGGCCAAGAGCAACGTCAGCGCATTAAACAGGCTGTGAAAAAGCATTCCACACCCCAGTGAATCGCACCCAAGAACGATTTTTCCCAGCACAAAGCCCATAATCAGCTGCACCCAAAGGCCCTGTACAGACTCATGAAACAGCGCAAAGAGCACCGCCTGAATCACCAGAGCCTCCTTTGGGCCATATCGTTCGTAGGCACTCAGTAAACCGCCGCGAAACAACAACTCCTCACACACGCCCGGCAAAAGCGCATACACAGTCATCTGCATTACCGCCTGTCCGGCCGTTTCCGGTACAGTAATCGTCGAAACCAGACGCCCGCCCATGGCCTGCAGTGCTCCAGTCCAAAACGCCCCCAGCGCTCCGGAAAACACCACGCTAACCGCCGCCATCAAGACCACAAGCACGCCCTGCTTACAGCCCATAGGCTTCAGACGAAGAGCCTGCCGCGCGGGAAACTCCCTCCGCGCGAACCAGCAAACCGGGCCGCCCACCAGCACAATCTTATAAAACAGCTCGGCTCCTATGGCCGCGCCATTCTGCGTTATGCCCGGAACGACCAGACCGATCAGGGCATACAGCGCCTCAAACAGCGGCAAAACCACGCCCTTGCCCAGCGTGGCCGCCAACAACCAGCAGCCCGCCAAGCGCAGCGGCGGCGCTCCCGGCCTTTCTGTCCACTCCATGCTTTTCCCTTCTTTTCGCGTCGCCCCGCATTCACAAGACGCATAAAAATATATCGTTTTCTATTTTTATACATCTCATATGAGGCTCTATTCCATGGAAATCATCTCGCTGTGGCCATCGCGCCGGGCCACGCTCAGCGCCAAATCCCGTCCCGGCACATAGCCATTCTCCTCCAGCAGGCCACAGACACTGGCATAGGCCAGCTCCGGGAAGTTGTTTTCTCCACTCAAGTGGCCCAGGATAATGACGCGCACGCCTCGTTTAACCAGTTCCACCGCCGCTCTGCCGGCATCATCGTTGGACAAATGGCCGCGTTTTCCCAAAATGCGCTTTTTAAGCTCATAGGGATAACGCCCGGCCTCCAGCGTATTGACATCGTGGTTGGCCTCCAGCAGCAGCACATCCGAAGCGGCCACCTCATTGAGCCAGCCCTCGCGCACGCACCCCAAATCCGTCGCCACCGCTGCCTTACAGGCCCCGGCGTAAATGGCATAGCCGACCGATTCGGCCGCATCATGAGGCGTCGCAAAGGGGCGAATATTCAAATCGCCAATCGAAAAATCGCAGCCCGTTTCAAATTCAATGGCCTGAGCCGCATCAATCGCGCCCAGTTTTCCCCGCATGGCCGCCCAGGTGCCCGCATTGGCATAGACCGGAATATGATGGCGGCGTGAGAGCACGCCCACACCCGCAATATGATCGCTGTGCTCATGCGTCACCAAGATAGCGCTTAGCTCATCCGGCTCGACGCCGATCTTCTTCAGCTCCGCTGTAATTTTCGCGCCTGATAAACCGGCGTCGATCAGAATTTTTGTATGCTCCGTTCCAATAAAAATGGAATTCCCGCTCGACCCGGAAAACAGCGGGCAAAATTGCAATTGCATTGATCTTCCCTTGTCCTCTCGCGTATATTTATTCAATGCCTGTCAGATCGAACGGCGGGATGTACTTGGCCGACGCTGCCTCAAGCTCCTGCACATAGCCGTCCTCCATACCCAGTGCAAAGAGGTGATCGACCACCTCGTCGTATTCCTCCGGGGTAATCAGACGGTTAATTTCAGGCATATTGAGCGCCGCGCCGCAGGGAATATACTGTGCCATCAACGAAACCCAAGTTCCTTCAGGCAGGTAATCGTGAATCCAGCTGAGCACATCTTTGGATTGCTGAACGCGTCCCGGCAAAATCAGATGTCGGATGAGCAAGCCGCGCGTCATGACTCCTTCTTCATTAAACTGATTTTCCCCGACCTGCTTCTGCATTTCCAAAATGGCTTTCTCCGCGCATACCGGATAGATCGAAGCTCTTGAATAACGGCTGGCGCCCTCCGGATCAATATACTTCAAATCCGGCAGGTAGACCTGCACATGCCCATCCAGCTGCCTAAGCGTATCCATCGTTTCAAAGCCGCTGCTGTTCCAGACCACTGGCACGCTCAGCGGCTCCTCAAGCGCCTCCAAAATAGCCTGTGTAAACTGGGTTCCCGTCACTAGATTGATATTGTGCGCTTCCTCGGCGATCAGGCGCTCAAAAATCGCCCGCAGCTCCTGCGGTGTAACCGCGCGTCCAAAACAGCCGCGGCTGATCTGATCATTTTGGCAGTAGGCACATCTCAGCGTGCAGCCGCTAAAAAAAACGGCTCCCGAGCCGCGCGTCCCGCTGATGCACGGTTCTTCATCAAAATGCAGGGCAGCCCGGGCCAGGACAGGCTTCTCACCCATTTTACAAAATCCTTTTCCCTGTCCCGGTGCTTCATCGCCGCGCCGGACATTGCAGCCGCGCGGACACAATTTGCAGACAAACATGTTCTTTCGTCTCTTTTCCGGAAGCTCTCAAATTTCGATTTAAATCGATTTTCAGCCTCACATTCGAGTGTTTGGTCATTTGTTGTTTCAAAAATGGCTTAAAATCGATTTTTGCGATTTTGCGCCCTTTTTAGTCCCATTTACGGAACATTTTCTCCGTTCGGCCCGCAATAAAATGTCGTTTCGGCGGCCGATTGCTTTCTGAGCGTAATCAAATGCACCTGTGCAGTGCTGCCCAGCCGAAAGGTCAACGTCGCGCCGCTCAAGCCTGTGCTAATCAGCGTTTTGGTGCTGTTCTCCATGTGCCAGCCAACCTGATACCGTTCATCCCCCGAAAGCGGATTACACAGTGCAGAGGCGCCCAGCCTGATTTGCCCGCCCAGCGTATGGC
>CAYOTH010000111.1:0-6322 GCA_964406835.1 uncultured Oscillospiraceae bacterium | reverse complement strand
CACCATGACTGCGGCGTCGTGATAAGCGTCCTTCTGCACGCGAGCCACCAGAATGTCCTTGGCCTCCTCCATGGTCATGTTGGAGATGCGCTCCAGCTCGGTCTGCTGCTGGTCGTGGATCTGGCGGGCCTCGGCCTCAATGCGCTCGGCTTCCTTATACTTTTCGTTCAGGCTCTCCTCGCGCGCTTCGAGGTTATCCATCTTCTTGTCGAGCGTTTCTTCGCGCTGAGAGACGCGGCGCTCCTGCTTGGTGACTTCGCTGCGGCGATCGCGGACTTCCTTGTCCAACTCGCTGCGCAGGCGAATAACCTCTTCCTTCGCTTCGAGAATCGCTTCCTTCTTTTTTTCCTCGGCCTTATGCGTCGCCTCGGTCAAAAGATTGTTCGCGTATTCCTCCGTGCGGCCGATCTTCTTCTCCATCACGTTCTGCCTGTACAGAAAGCCGCCTGCCGCACCAGCCACCAGCGCGGCAATGATCAAAACGATTGCTACAATCAGGTTCAATGGGTCGTCTCCTCCTTCCCTGCCTGAGCAGGCGCGAGGATATGCCTCCAAAGGACATACGAATGCCGCCGCAGCCGCGCACAAACCGCCGGCGCAACGCCCGTCAAAACGATCTGAGAGATAATTTCCGTCGGCCGTGCCGGAACAAGGCACACCCTGCCGCCGTCTATTTCACCGAAAAACGGTTTCCACATCAAATCATTCCGCGTATAAAACCGCAAAGACGCCTTACACGGCATCCTATCATTTTCAGAAGCAAATCCAAGCATAATTTTTTTAGTCCGAATCGGGCATTAAAACCCGATTAAAAGCTAATAGATTTATTTTAGTCTGATTTGGCGCGCCTGTCAAGCGTAAATACTGAATTTCGCCGCATATATTTCGCATTTGACGCCACATCGTGCATTCGCACCGCAAAAAGCCGTTTTTTCATGCAATAAACAAAAACACGGCGCTTCAAAGAGGACTTTTCCTCTTCTGAAGCGCCGCTTGATTTTAAAAGCCCAGCGATTTTAAAAACGCCATGCTCAGCGGAATCCACTGTTCCGCCCGCTCATCCGGGCTGGCCACGCCCGCACCGTGACAGCCGCCGGGGAAAATGTGCATTTCAAATGGCACGCCGGCCTCCGCCATGGCCTGCGCCAGCTGAATGCTGTTGGCCACCGAAACGGTCTTGTCCTCCCGGCTGTGCCAGATAAAGCCGGGAGGCGTATCGCCTGTCACGTTCAGCTCTGCCGAAAAGCGCCGAAGCAGCGCCTCGTCCTCTCGATATTCGCCCATCAGGTTTTCCAACGAGCCCTGATGACGGAATCGAACAAAACTTACCACCGAATAGCTCGACACAAACGCATCCGGACGCGAGGACAGCCGCTCGATCGGATCAGCCGCCTCGGGATCGCCCGCGTCGTACAGCGTTGCCGCCGAGCAGCACACATGGCCACCCGCCGAGAAGCCCACGATACCCACCTTCTCATAGCCCAGGCTGCGCACCAGACGAATGGCGCGCTTGGCATCAGAAAGGGGCGTTTCGTAATGGCAGGGCTTGACGCGATAATCCAGAACATAGCCCGCGATACCTTCCTTCTCGTAAAGCTTCGCAATGGGATCCTTTTCGTGGTCCACCTTGCAGCCATAGCCGCCGCCCGGGCAGATCACCATGGCGCTGCGCGCGCCCGGCACAGCAAATTCGCGCACAGAGGGCTGCTCCTGTCCGCCGGAAAACTCGGTATAGGGGGCCGTCTGATTGGGCCACAGCGGAAGAATTCTATGCTCCTGCATGATGCTCACTCACTTTCCATAACCCTGATTCAACAGCCACTTCTGGCACAGAGGCGCCCACTGCGCAACAACCGGCAGCGCGGGAGCCAGGCCCAGCCCATGCTCGCCCACCGGGAAAATATGCATTTCCACCGACACGCCGGCATGAGACAGCGCCGCCGCCAGATTAAAGCTGTTCTCCACCGGCACGCAGCTGTCCGGCGAGGTATGCCAGATAAAGGCCGGCGGCGTATCGCCCGTTACATTCAATTCCGCCGAGAACCGGCGCAGCATCTTGTAATTGCCGGCCTGATTGCCCAAGAGATTGTTGACCGAGCCCTGATGACGGAAGGCCACAAAGCTGGCCACCGCGTAGCAGGGAATAAAGCCGTCCGGCCGCGAGGACAACCGCTCAATCGGATCCTCGGCCTCCGGGTTGCCCGCGTCATACAGCGTCGCCGCCGAGCAGCACAGATGTCCGCCCGCCGAAAAGCCCATGATCGCCACCTTCTCATAGCCCATATGACGCACCACACGAATGGCGCGCTTGGCATCGGAAAGGGGCGCTTCGCAGTGGCAGGGCGCAACGCGGTAATCCAGCACATAGGCCGCAACGCCCGCTTCATTGAGCATTTTGGCAATATCCCGTCCCTCGTGGTCAGCCTTCATCGCATAGCCGCCGCCGGGGCAAACAACCACCGCGCCCCGCGCGCCTTCCACCGGATAGGGCAAAAGCGAGGGCTGACGCTGCTCGGGGCTGTACTCGCTGTACGGAGCCTCGCCCGGCCACAGCTTAATCGTTTCATGATCGAGAATCAAATCCATGAAAAATCGCTCTCCTTACGCATTGTTTTTCAAAATCCCTGACCGCGTAGCCACTCGCCGAGAAGCGGCAGCCAGCTCTGAACATCCTCATAGCCAGGAGCCTGTCCCAGTCCGTGCGGGCCATGCGGGAAAATATGCATTTCGCACAGCACGCCATGCGACGACAGCGCGCACGCCAGATCATACGCGCACTCAACCGGCACAACCGAGTCATCGGCCGTATGCCAGATAAAGGCCGGCGGCGTATCGCCCGTCACGCGGCATTCGGCGCTGTAGCGTGTCACCGCCTGCTGATCACCTGCGCCGATCACACCGGCCGCGCTTCTGCGGAAGTGATAATAGCTGGTGGCGCCATAGCAGGGAACAAAGGCATCCGGCCGCGAGGAAAAGCGCTCAACGGGATCAGCCGCCTCAGGATGGCCCGCATCATAGCCGGTCGCCACCATGGAGCACAGATGTCCGCCCGCCGAAAAACCCAGAATCGCCACCTTCTCATAGCCCAGGCTTCTGAGCAGACGCACGGCGCGCAGACCGTCTCCAATGGGCGTGTCCACCGAGCTAAACGGCTGAACGCGATAATCCAGCACATACGCTGAAAAGCCCATCGCATTGAGCGAGCGGGCAATGGGCGCACTCTCATGATAGGCCTTTTCCACATAACCGCCGCCGGGACAGACTATCACCGCTCCTTTGGAGCCCTCCACGGGAAAGGGCATGAGCGTGGGCTGAGCCTGAGACGCGCAGGCCGCGCTGTCCGGCGCTTCCCCGTCGGGCCAAAGAGCGATCGGCTGGCGTTCCTTTTTGACATAGGCCCCCATATCTCGCTCAATCGTCTGCCAGCGCTCGATCATCTCCTGATCGCCCGCCTCATAATAGGGTGTAAAGCCCATTTCCTTATAGATCTTAATCGCCGGTTTTCTGAAATCATCGGTCTTCAGATAGCAATCAACCACACCGGCATCCTGAAGGCTTTTCAGCGCCGCCAGCACGGTATAGCGCGCCGCCCCGGAGCCCGTCCAGCTCGCATGGGTCCCAACCATATGAATGCAGCCGGTTCCGTCCTCCAGAATCCGCGCCGTCGTGGTGGCGATGTCCACATTCCAATAGGAAGCAAAGAACGTCCTCTCCGGCGCGCAGGTCTTATCCTCGGTAATCATCGAATAATCCCAGTTATCACCGCCAAACGAAGAGCGGATAATCCAGTTCCAGGCCGCATGGCTATGTTCATCGACCGTATGCACCGCCATGTGCTCGGGCAGAACAGCTAAATCAGGCAGCGTCCGCTTCAGCGAGGTATACATGTCAAGGTGTCTGTAATAGCCCATTAACTTCGCCCCCTTGAGAGTTTTGTCCGCCGGTTTAGATCAGTTCCGGAATCATATCCGCCAGACGGCCGTATTTAAGATCGGGCTTCGTCTCGCTTCTTGAAAGCATGTCCTCCGTCGTTTCGCCGGTCATCACCAGAATGGAGGTCATGCCGTGGCGCAGGCCGGTTTCAATGTCGGTATAGAGCCGATCGCCTACCATAGCCAATTCGCCCGCGCGCAAGCCGGTGCGCTCCAGCGCCGCCTCCACAATGCCGCCATGCGGCTTGCCCACGATCAGATCGGGGCGTCGGCCGGTAGACGCCTCAATAAAGGCAATGATCGCGCCGATATCCGGTGCAAAACCCGTTTCGGTCGGGCAGTTGAAATCCGGGTGCGTCGCCACATAGGGCAGACCCGCGCGCACAAAATCGCACACCGCGGTCATTTTGGCATAGTCCAGCGTCGTATCATAGCCAATGACCACATAATCAGGGTTCTCCTGATCGATGTCCACGCCGTATTCGCGCATCTCCTCAAAAAGATACTCGTTGCCCAGCACAAAGGCCTTCTTGCCCGGATAGAGAAGGCGCGTCTTCATGGCCGTCGCCTGTCCGGAGGTCAGCACCTTGTCGCGCGTCACCGTCAGGCCCATGCGCGCCAGCTTCTCAACATAGTAGTTGGCATTGTGGGACGAGTTGTTGGTCAAAAACAGATAATCCCGGCCGCTCTGCTCCACAGCCTTGATAAAATCAAGCGAGCCGTCCAGAAGGCGGTCGCCCAGATAAAACGTGCCATCCATATCCAGCAGGAAGCACTTGACATCCTTGACGTTTTTCACACGCACACATCCTTAAATATCGTCTTAATCAGCCTCAGTAGCCGATTAATTTAATCCTATCACAAAATCAGGCCTCATGCAATCGCTTCCGTAAAAAAGAGCGGGACGTTTTTTCGCCCCGCCCGCTTCCTTACGTTCTGGCCTTGACAATTTCCTCATTCACGCGGCGGCGCAGGCGCAGAATATAATCGCTGCTGCGCGGATAGCGGCTGAAGGTCACCTCGTCGCTCAATTCGCCGTCGATCAGCTCCAGCACGCGCTCACGGCCCACCAGCGTCTCCAGCCACTGCATGGCACGCAGATCCTCCAGCGCATGATAGGTCACCATCATGCGGATCGATTCCTCCGGATGACCATCGCGGCCCGGATAAACCTGGAAGCAGTCGCCCGCCGGCGTAAAGCCGTCGCCGTCGGTCACGGCATAGGGATCGATCGCATAATCCGAATACTGGGAATTGTAGAAGTTGTAGCCCCACTGCAAAAAGCCCTTGATGCCGAATTTATACAGCTGCACGCCCAATATGCGGTTGCGCGCCGAGGGCATGGACATAAACATGTTGCTCACGTCGCGATGCTCACCCACGCAGTAGTACGTCCACAAATCAGGCACCTTGGCCTCGAGGAACGGCTCGATGTGATCGCTCGCCGGCACAGGATGCTCCACCGCGCCGCTTTTGTAAAACTCGATATTGGACAGAGCATCCATAATCGGATAGCCCTTAAGATGCCCGGCCACCAGCGCCTTGGCTCGAAGATAGTTTTCCAGGTGCTCGGCGCTCGGCTCGTCGGAAATATGGAACCAGCACTTTTTGTCAACACCCAGCGCCTTCAGTTCGCCCAGCACAGCCGGAAGATAAGCATCGATGAACGCCCGGTATTTTTCGCCGTCCGCCGGAACATCCCAGCCAAAAATGCGCTGATAGACGCCGTCCACCGTCGCCATAATCTTGGGCGTAAAGCGCGCACCCCACTGCGTGAAGAGATGCGCGATCTCATAATACTCAACGCCGCAGCGCTCGGCCATGTCCACCCAGCGGCGCAGCTTGTCAAAGCCGAAGGAATACACGCCGTTATTGACGTAAACATCCACCAGCTGAGCCGTCAGGCGTTCGCCTCCCACGCGCGTATCCAGCGGCGGCGTGTGGATGGGCATCATAATCATGTTGATGCCGCGCCGGACCGCCGCACGCATGAAGTTTTCGGTAATGCGCCAATGCTCCTCGGAGAAAACCGGCACCTGATAATAGTTAGCCAGGCAATCATAATGGAACCACTTGGTGTGTATAAGCGACTGCGCCGGCAGGCAGCCCGGCAGAATGCGCACCGTCATCGTGCGGCTGACCGGCTCTGCGCCGCCGTCCTTCTTTTCAAGCGTCAGGCGAATCGGATAATCGCCCGGCTCCACCTCGCCGTTGGGCTCCACGTCAATCCACAGAGAATCCCACAAGCCGCCCCGCGCCTTCAGGTTATAGCCGTTCAGCTCCTGCAAAAGATCGGGATACAGGCCGGGCGTCTTGCGCAGATAGTTGTCTCCGCTGTCCGAAAAGCAGGTAAAGCGCACCGGCACATGGCTGACGCGGCGCACATGCAC
>CAYOTH010000110.1:469-6334 GCA_964406835.1 uncultured Oscillospiraceae bacterium | reverse complement strand
TATCGCATAAGAAGACGCATTGCGAGGTCGCATTGTGGATTCTTTGACAGGCTGCGGACTCTCCAATAGGAGAGTCCAGTTTCATCTTATCTTTGTCAGCCAAACAGGCGCTATAAAACGCCCTAAAAAAAACAGTCCGCAATGAATCGCTTATAAGACGGAATAGCGCTTTATACGAATCCAACGCGCAGGGATTGACGAGGCGTGCGAGCGGCGTTCCCGAAAGCTCATCCTGCACAGGGTTGCCCCACTCAATGAAATGTGATTTTCTTTTTTCACATCCCTTTAGCGAATGGCGCGCCGAACCACCTCATCCTGCACGTCGCGCCCCAGCGTCACGAAGACCGCGCTGTAGCCGCACACGCGCACGCACAGCCCCGCATAGTTCTCTGGATTCGCCTGAGCGTCAAGCAGCGTCTGACGATCCAATAGATTAAACTGAATCGTCGCCCCATTTACGGCAATAAACGCTTCAATCAGCGCCGTGATAATCGATCGGGCGCGGTCGGCTTCCATCTGAGGCAGCGTGATTTCAATACAGAACGAATCGGCGTACTGCGTAAAATCAATTTTCTGCATACTGCGCATGATGTCGACCGGCGTGGCCGATTCGATAAACTCACTGGGCGAACAGCCGCGCGACAACGGCGTAAAGGCGCGCCGTCCGTCCGGCGTAGCGATGGTTCGAGCGCCCAGAGGGCGGAATATATCGTGCGGATAGAACGCAGGCAGATAAGAGCCGCCGCGCCCATTTTTATAAAGCGCGCCCTGCTCGTCATAATACAGCATCGCAATATCCGAAAGCGTCTGCCGAGCAAAGGCATCCACCGTCTCGTCACCCGTGCCATATTTGGGGATCTGGCGGATGATTTGCCGACGAAGCAGCTCCTGTCCTTCAAAATCCGTCTGACACAGCTCTGCCAAATCGCTCAGCGTCAGCTGCGCGCGCTCATAGACCAGCGTTTTGACGGTATACAGCGAATCGATCAGCGTGGCCGGGCCCAGCATGGACAGCGCTGTCGAGGCGTATTTCGTGCCGCCCGCCGTGATATCGCGCCCGGTTTCCAAACAGCCGGTCATCGTGGCGGAGGCCAGCGGCAAGGGATCCAGCTCGCGCCACATCCGCTCGTATTTGTTCTTGAGCGCCATGATCTTTTTCACATAGTGCTCGATGGCCGCAAGCACTTCGCCATAAAACGCTTCAAAGCAATCTGCCCGGCTCTGTTCCAGCACATCCAACAAAAGACGGGGCAGATTGATCCAGGTATCGGCGCGGGTGTTGACCTCGGTGTTTTGAAGCACGATCTCATGACAGCCGCCGCTCACATAGGTGCGCGCATCCTCGATCGCCTGCCCGCATTTGACGCGCGATTCAATCAGCACATCATCGTTCTGCATGACAATCACCGGAATATTCGCCGCCTGAATTTCGGCCAGCTTTTCCAGATAAGCGCGGGGATGCGCCGCCGAAACGCGGCAGTTGATCTTGGTATTGACCGGGCGATTGGCCAGCACGACTCGAAGCAGCGCTTCCGTGACACCGTTATAGCAGATTCGCCCCCGCAGATCACAGCCGCCGATAACCATAGTCGTGGACGTTTCAAAAAAGCCCCGGTGAACATCAAAGCGAGCGTCCGTATAGGCCAGCAGTATTCCAAAAAGCTCGCTTGCCTCCTCCGCTGTCAGCCGCCCGGCCGCCAGATCCGCTTCATAATACGGCGCCAGCATTCGGTCAACATGGCCAAACGTGCTCACGCCGATGCCTTCCAGCGAACCAATGGCCTCTCGGCAGAAAACAATCGCACACAGTGCCTCATAAAACGTGCGCGCGCCATGAGCTGGAACCCATCGGGCAGCTTCGGCGATTTTTTCATAGTGGGCGCGCGTTTCGGCTTCCTCGGCCTGCGCCGCCAAAGACCGGGCCTCCGCCTCAAATCGCGCCGCCAAACGAATCAGCGACCGGCAGCACGAAGCCGATGCCTTCAAAAAGGCTCGCTCCTCGTCCGTCTGCGCCTGATCAAGCGCCTCATCCACCTGCTTAATCATTCCTTCAAAGCCCAGGGACAGAATGCGATCATAACCCAGTGAAAAATGATCAAAGCCCACCGGATTGCTCCAAGCGTGCAGATAACCGTCCTCTCGATCCTGAGTCAAGTCCTTTTCATAGGCCTTGAGCCACTGAGCCGCCGTTTTTTCATGCAGAAAGCTGCCCACCTTCGACTGAAGCCCGCCCCATGTGTGGCGGTCCCGTCCCGACGAAAATTCAAAAAAGAACGGCGAATATCGAAACAGATGAATCGGACATGTCTCGCACAAAAAGGCGATATTGCGCGCCTTCAATTCATAGGAAGACAGCTTACCCCGCTCAGCATATATTTTTTCAAGTTCTGCCAGCAGTGCCTGCGTCCGGGGATCATAGGACGTATAATACGAATCGAATTCCTCAAAGGCTCTTTGAATAGCATTCATCGCATCATCCTCTTTCCTGCAGCTCTGTTTGAGGCCACATTTCGCTTATAAGATAGCATAATGATTAGCTCTTGTCAATTCCTTTTCCGCAGCCAAACGGCGTTTCCACTTTCCTTTTGTCAGGGATTATTGTATAATACCCGGTAGAGCTCATTTTTCAAAAAGGAGAGCATCCTATGAAACGCACCGTTTTGATCGATCCTTTTTTTGATCGTCAGCCCGAACAGCGCTTTATTGACGAATTACGCGCCCCGCAGGAGATAACGCCTCCCGCGTCATTTGGAAAGCGCGCCCTGCGTCCCGATGAAATCGATGTATCCGGGCTGTACATCGCCGAATTTTTCCCTGATGAAAAGCATCTTCTGGATACCGTGATCGATGATTTCAATCGCTTTCTCAAGGCTTTTTCGCTGGAAGGAAATCGCTTCCCGCTGCGAATGATTTACGAAGAAACGAGTTGCTTTGAAAGTTACCGCCTCGTTGTTTCAGAGCAGGGCGTTTCTCTTTTTTCCGGCGACACTGAAGGCGTTCGTCGCGGACTGATCGCCCTCGAAGACGAGATCCGCTGCCGAACGGTGCCCTGCCTGAAGGCCGGAGAAACCGCCCGAAAGCCCTCCATGCGCGTTCGTATGACTCGCTGCTTCTTCAGCCCCATTAACCGCCCGCCCAAATACGGCGACGAACTTTCTGACGACATTGACTATTATCCCGAGGCCTATTTAAACCGCCTAATGCACGACGGCGCCAACGCCGTGTGGATCTACACCCGCTTTTCCGATCTGGTCGAATCCAGCTATCTGCCCGATTACGGCCAAAATGGCGAAAGCCGTCTGACCAAGCTCAATCGCGTCTGTGAAAAATGCGCCCGATATGGCATTAAGCCGTATGTCTTCGCCATTGAGCCAGTGGCGCTGAGTCCCGAACAAAGCGCGCTCATGCCGCAGCTCAACGGAGGAAAAAGCTGGAACGGACGCTTTCTCTTCTGTACCAACACGCCGGATGGACGCGCTTTTCTTGAGGAAATCGGCGAAAAGCTGTTCACACGCTGCCCGGGCTTGGGCGGGTTTATGTCCATCACCTATGGTGAACGCCCCACCTCCTGCTCTACGGCCTACTCAGCTGTACCCTCAATCGGCCATCACAGCCCCATTGCCTGCCCGCGCTGCCGGGATCTGACCCCTGGCGAGGTGCTTGCCAACGCCTGCCGAGCCCTGGCCAAGGGCATCCACAAGGCCAATCCTCCAGCTGATGTCATCAGCTGGACCTATGGTCATCGCCTCTGGCCCGAGGAGGATATCCGCGATTATGTGCGCCGCATCCCCGAAGACGTCGTAGTGATGCAGAATTTCGAAGAAATCGCCTATAGCGAACAGCTGGGCGTTATCCGTCAGGGCGTTGATTACTGGCTTAGTGAGACCGGGCCATCCGAGATGTTCCGCGCCACGGCGGAGGAAGCCCGCGCACATCACAAAACACTGTTCATGAAAACGCAGGTCTGTTGTTCTCACGAGGTGGCCACGGTTCCCTATATCCCCGTCCCCGGTTTGCTGTTCGACCGCTACAAAGCGGCCCATGAGCTGGGTGTAACCGGGGCCTTGCAGTGCTGGTATTTCGGCAATTATCCCTCGCTGATGAGCAAAGCGGCAGGCGAATTGTCCTTCATGAGCGATTTTTCCGATAAGCGCGGCTTTCTTCTGCGGCTGGCCGCCCTGGACTGGGGTGAGGACAACGCGCCGACGGTCATCGAAGCCTGGAATCGGTTTGAGCAGGCTTACAAAAACTATCCGCTCAACATCATGTTCAGCTATTACGGCCCCATACACGACGGCCCCGTCTGGGAACTGGCGCTCAAGCCGCGCAACTATTCTCTGCCGCGCACCTGGCAGACGCTCGACCCGACCGACGGCGACCGCATCGGCGAATGCCTATTGTGCGGCCACACGCTGGACGAAGCCATTGAGCTGTGCCGCCGCCTGCACGAGGGCTGGCACGAAGGCCTGCTCATCCTCAGACAGCTGCACACGGACAACGAACAGCTCAGCGTCGCCGAGGCGCTGGACATCCTCTTTGACAGCGGAGTGAACATTCTGCGCTTTTACAAAATGCGCGATCAGCTTGGCTACGGCGAAGGACGCCCCGCCGAGCTGCTTGCACACATGCGCGCGCTGGTTCATGCCGAGCGGCAAAACAGCCTCGCCCTGTCTGCGCTTTGGGAAAAAGACGGCCGTTTGGGCTACCACTCCGAAGGCGAAGGCTACAAGTACTTCCCTGAAAAGCTGAAATGGCGCATACAATCGCTTGATCAACTGCTGGACAAAGAGTTTCCCGAGGTTGAAGCGCGCCTGTCCCAAGGCCTTGCGCCGCTTGAATATTACGACGGTGTCGAAGACGGCTGCGCCGCCTATTCGCTCAAAAAAGGCGATATCGAATCGGCCTGCTGGGAAAAGATCGGCACGCAGGGGACTTTCCGCGCCGCTTGGGACGCCGAACGCCTAACGCTTGACGTGCGTGCCTTCCACGGTGAAAACATAACGATCGACCCGGAGTTTCATCTGATGTTCCCCGATGCGCCCATCACCCTGACCTCCCGGGGCGAAACGATCATCCATACGGACGCCTATCTGTATTACGGCATTTTCGGCGAACACATCGCTGCTCTGAAATCACGCTGGAAGCCGACGCTTCTTCCGGACGGCACGCTGCGCGTCGTCTTAAACCGCGCCGAGATCGGCTTAACAACGGAACATCCCTTTAAAATGCGCCTTCAAATCGGCGAGGAAAGCTGGCAAAACGACTCTCATCCCGTCCGCACGCTGGGAAAGGGCCGCGTTTCCCCCGGCGATTACGGCTGGTTTATGCCTGAAAAAATGCGATAACCCTGAGCAGCCCCTCCCAAAAAACGCTGGGGATAACTCCGGATTCACTCATACGAATCTTCATTGACCGAGCGGTTTGGCTCTCTACGCAAAGACGGATCAACGCGTCTGTTTGATTTCCTTCAGCCAAAGCGGAGGCCAACATAAGACAAAACTTCCCCCGAATCCGCCTTTACGCTGGACTTGGGAGAAGTTTCCTTAACGGATCATCAGCCAATCGGCCGAATCAGCATATCGGACAGTTTTTTGTCCTGCAAAATGCGCGCCATGCCCTTAAAGGTACACAGGCCGGGCGTTTCCGGACGATGACAGGGCAGCGCGCACTGCTCGTCCAGCACGGTATCCAACCCGGAAAGCAGCGCGCCGCCGCCGGTCAAAATTAGGCCGTTTTTCAGCAAGTCGGCCGAAAGTTCCTCCGGCGCGCTGTCAATCAGCTCATTGACGATGAGCACCAAGGCTTCAACCAGCGGCGAAACCGCCTTTTTAATCTGCACGGCGCTGATTTCGCGCTCGCCCGGGA
>CAYOTH010000110.1:0-459 GCA_964406835.1 uncultured Oscillospiraceae bacterium | reverse complement strand
GCCCGGGAAGCCGGTTTTCATATCCAAACCAACGGTCGTTCCCGTGACCTCGCGAACAGGCAGCGCGCTGGACAACACCAGCTTTAATTCCTCCGCTGCGCGATGACCGATCATTAGCCCCGTTTCCGCACGCACGAGATGAATAATCTCCTCGTTCAAGCGATCAAATCCGTAATTCAGCCGCCGAACCGCCACAACGCTGCCCCGCGCCAGAAGAGAGGCGCTCATATGCCCCGCGCCCGCATCGATCAGCGCCATTCCCTCGGGACGCGTCACATCCAGCCCCGCGCCGGCGGCCGCCGCCACAGCCTCTTCAAGAAAGGCACAGTCGCCTGCCCCCAGCTCATGCACCGTGCCGACCAGCAGCTCCCGCTCGCCTGGCATGAGCGCGCCGCCGTTCAAAAAGACGACCGAAGGCCTGTTCACCTTGGTTCCCGAGGTAAATGGCTCCAGAAGCCC
>CAYOTH010000109.1:0-6335 GCA_964406835.1 uncultured Oscillospiraceae bacterium | reverse complement strand
CTTTAGAAGAGCACGGCCACGGCGATGCCCGCCAGCACAATGGCCGCACACAAAAGCCGATACAGCGTTCCCTGCTCCTTGAACACCAGCCGCCCGCCGATGATCGAAACGATGCAGCCCGACTGCTTGATCAGCTCCATGATCGTCACGCGGCTCTCCGCCATGCCGTTGGCCAGAAACAGCGCCCGATCTCCCAGCACGAAAATCAAACTGAGCAGATAGATCCAACCGTTTTTCGCCACGCCGCGCACATCGATTTTTTCGCGGCGAAAGATGATAAACAGCGCGTAATAGAGCGTCAGGAAAAGCATGTACCAGAACTGAAGCTGCGAAGAGGTCATGCTGTGCATGAGCACCTTATCCATTGTGCCTGAAATCGAATTGAGCAGGCAGGAAACCAGCGCCATAACCAGCGCGGACGCACGGGCATCGCCGCCCGGCGCGCCCTTCTTGCGACCCAGCAGCATCAGCCCGAAGACAACCATCCCCATGCCGGCCAGCTGATGCGCACTCACGCTCTCGCCCAGCAGGCACACGCCCAGCAGCGTTGAAAAGACAATGCGCGTCAGATCCAGCACGCCATACAGGCCCACCGGCATCCGCTCCAGCGCGTGAAAGCCGCACAGCCAGGCGATAAAGATAATCAGCGATTTAAGCGCCGCCAATCCCAGCCCTGCCGCGCTCATGCCCATGGCATTTTTCGCATCGGGCAAGACCATAATAAATGAAATCAGCGTATAGGCAAAGAGCACCTCAATCACGCTGCTTTTGCCCATCGCCTTCTTTTTGACGATATCCCGCGCGCCCTTAAACAGGCCGTAGGTCAGTGTCAGAAACACCCAAGCCATTCGCCTCATCCCCCTTTGTAAAAGCAGCGCCTATTATACCCGCTTTGGCTCGAAGATGAAAGCGCGGGCATGTTATTTTCGGCGCGGCGCAAAGCGGCAAAATATCCTCCGCGCGCTGCAATTTGCTCTTGCCAAGCTTTGTTAAACAGGCTATAATAAGTTCGGGGAATTTTAATAATCAGGAGGCGTATCCACCATGAACACCATTAAAATTAACAGCGGCAAAACGCTGATGGTCGCGCATCGCGGCGTCAGCGGCCTGGAAACGGAAAACACCTGCGCGGCCTTTGTCGCCGCCGGAAACCGCAGCTATTTCGGCATCGAAACCGACGTCCACCGCACGCGGGACGGCCGCTTTGTCTGCATTCACGACGACACGACCGGACGCGTCGCCATCGACAACCTGCACATTGAAGAATCCACCTTCGACACGCTGCGCGCGCTTCAGCTCTGCGACCGGGACGGCGTTAAGGGCCGCAGCGACCTTCGCATTCCCACGCTTCAGGAATATGTGCGTCTTTGCAAAAAGTACGATAAAATCGGCGTTCTGGAGCTTAAAAACACCTTCGCGCGCGAAGACATCGAAAAAATCGTTGAAATCATCCGCGGCGAGGACTATCTTTCCGGAATCATCTTTATCTCCTTCTCGCTGGAAAACATGATTATCATGCGCGCTTTGCTGCCCGAGCAGCCCTGCCAGTACCTGACGTGCGAATACAACGACGAGCTGCTCAAAACGCTCACGCAGCATCATCTGGACCTGGACATCCTCTACACCGCGCTGGACGAAGCCAAAATCGCCCATCTGCATGAGCTGGGCATTCGTGTCAATGCCTGGACGT
Source organism: uncultured Oscillospiraceae bacterium (assembly GCA_964406835.1). Lineage (GTDB taxonomy): Bacteria > Bacillota > Clostridia > Christensenellales > Aristaeellaceae > Firm-10. Next base: position 4,645 of record CAYOTH010000109.1, on the reverse strand, counting down.
GCGACAACCCCGATCAGGCGCTTGATCTGGTTCAGTGGGGCGTGGATTACCTCACCTCCAACATCCTCGAATAACGGTTAGTCTCTGCTGCCGGAAAGGACAATTCATTCATGCGTACAGACCGTGTCTGCCTGGTTCGCCCCGATCAGCCTGCTCCGCTTCTCCCGCCGACACTTTCCAGCGGCGCGCAAAGCGATGCACTTGTGCGCGACGACACGCTTTCCATTGAGGAACACTGCCTTTCGGGCGGCGGCGCGCTGCACTATCACGACTGCTATGAGCTGGAAATCGTGATAACCGGGCGCGGCGAGAACCGCATTGCCGGCAAAAGCCTGCCCTTTGAGCGCGGCACGCTGACGCTGCTCTCCCCGGCAGAAATGCATGCCTTCCGGGCCAGCGAGCCCACCAGCGTGCTGAGCATCAAGCTGACCGATCTGCTGAACATCCCTGAAATTGAAGAAATACGCACGCTCTCCTTTCCGGTCTGCGGCCATTTGCCCGAGAAGAACATGCAGTCCATCGAAAAGCACCTCTCTCTTCTGCGGGACGAGCTTTCCCTAGCCCGAAACGACGTTCAACGGCGGCGTCTGGGAGCCAACTTCATCGGATGGCTGCTGATCGATGTTCTGAGCTGCGCCGCACAGACCACCCCCGCCGGGGATAGCTGTGCGGATGACGTCATGCTGCGCGTCGTTGAATATGTGCGCGCCAATTTCCGCCGCGCGCTGTCACTCAACGAAACGGCGGCGCTGTTTGGCTATACGCCCGGGCATCTGGGCGTTCGCTTTCGCCGCGCAACCGGCCTGAGCTTCAGCGATTATGTCTGTATGCAGCGCCTGAATTACGCCCGAAGCCTGCTTGAGCAATCCGATGCGCCCGTGCAGCGCGTGGGCGAACTTTCCGGCTTTGAATCCCCCTCGTATTTTACGCGCCGCTTCAAACGAGCCTGCGGCTGTTCCCCGGCGCAATACCGCCAAAATCATCGATCCGTGCAAGCTCATCATGAATCACAGCCTTGACTGAAAACGCGCCCAAAGCCTATACTAAAGTCATCAACACTGAAAGGGTGGATAGATCATGTCTCTTCCTTATCTTGTCGGATGCAATTACTGGGCTTCTCATGCCGGAACCGAAATGTGGGCGCGCTGGGACGAAACCGTTGTTGACCGTGATTTTGCTGAACTGGCCAAATACGGCGTGCGTATACTGCGCGTCTTCCCCAACTGGCGTGATTTTCAGCCGATTCATCTGCTGCGCGCCGGCAACGGCGACCCGCGCGAATACCGTATGCACGGCCAGACGCGCCTTGAAAGCCCCTTCGAACTGGACAAAGCCTGCGTCGAGCACTTTCACACGCTCTGCCGCCTGGCTGAAAAGCACGGCATTCGTCTGCTGGCCAGCATCGTCACCGGCTGGATGAGCGGACGACTGTTTGTCCCGCCCATGCTGGAGGGCCGCGATCTTCTGACCGACCCGGAATGCCTGGTGTGGGAAAGCCGCTTCACACGAGCCTTTGTCCGCGAAATGAAGGACGAAAGCGTCATCATCGCCTGGGATCTGGGCAACGAGTGCAACTGTATGCAGCGCGTTGACAACCCCGCTTCCGGCTATATGTGGGTGTACACCATTTCGAGCGCTATTCGCCTGGAGGATGCCTCGCGCCCGGTGATCTCCGGTATGCACGGCCTCCGCCCTGACGGCGCCTGGACGTTTGCCCATCAGGGCGAGCTGACCGACATGCTCACGCCCCATCCCTATCCGTCGATCTTCTCCAATCAAGACACCGAGCCGCTGACCGAGCTGAAAACCACGCTCTACCCCACGGCGCAGGTGCTCTATTATGCGGGCCTGTCCGGAAAACCGGCCATGATCGAGGAGACCGGCACCTTCAACGACATGCTGGGCAACCCCGATATGGCCGCCCGCTACGCCAACACCAGTCTCTTCTCCGGCTGGGCCAACGGTTCCGGCGGTATGCTCTGGTGGTGCGCGCACGATCAAAAATCGCTTGATTTCCCGCCCTACGACTGGAACACCTGCGAAAACGAGCTGGGCATACTGCGCGAGGACTATACGCCCAAGCCGGTCGCCCATACCATTGCCCGTTTCACCGCCATGCTTGAATCCCTGCCCTTTGAGGCGCTGCCTGAACGGCAGACCGACGCCGTGTGCCTGCTCACTCGCGGCCAGAACCCGCTCATGGTCAACCTGGGCGTAACGGTTCTGTGCAAGCAATCCGGCCTGGAGGCGCGCTTTATCGAAGGCGAGCAGCCTGTTCCCAAGGCCAGCGTGTACATGCTGCCCTGCGTAAGCGGTTCCTCGCCGCTGCCGGTCAGCACGTTTAAGGAGCTGATTCGCCGCGTCAAAGAGGACGGCGCCACGCTTTATATCTCGCTGGACACCGGATTGATCGTCGACTTCGAGGGCTGCACGGCCCTCAAGCCGATCTCCCGCCAGAATCGCCCGGGAACCGTCCACATAAACCTGAACGGACAAATCCTGCCCTTCACCGGCGGCAAGGAGCTGACGAGCGAGCCGCTGGAAGGCTGCGAGGTGCTCGCCCGCGACGAGCACGGCACGATTCTCTTCTCGCACCGCCGCCTGGGCCAGGGCCAGATCTACATGCTCTCGGCCCCGCTCGAACAGATGATCGCCGAAACACCCGGCATTGTCTATCCCGAGGACGCCGCGCCCTATTACGAGATCTACCGCACCATGGCTGCGGAGGTTCTCGCTCAGAAGCCAGCCGTCTGCACCAATCCCTTCGTCGGCCTGACGCTGCACCCGCTGGAGGACGGCCGCCTCGTCGCCGTGCTGATGAACTATTCCGGCCGCGAACAACCTGTCTCCCTTGCGCTGAAGGACGGCTGGCAGGCTCAGTCGCTCTTTGGCGATCTGTCTCTCCCTATTCCTCCCAACGACGCGCTTGTCGTGCAACTAAGAAAGGATGAATAATCATGAGCAAGGTCTTTCAAGAACAGCAACACTTCCACATGGCCTGGCTGGGCGAGACCAACCCGCTACCCGACATCAAGCTCCCGCCGCCTGTCCCCAAGGCCATGACCTGGGACGACAGCCTGAGCGAAGCGGACGTGCGCTATTACACCTACGGTCATCTCAACACTATACTGCCCTATCAGTTTCAGGACAATTACACGCAGGATAAGACCTGTCAGGAGCAGACGGTCGTCGTTCTGGAAAACGACCATATCCGCGCTGAGTTTCTGCCCTGGATGGGCGGCCGCCTCTGGTCGCTTAAAAAGGACGGACGCGAGCTGCTCAGCCACAATCCGGTGGTACAGCCGCGCAACCTGGCGCTGAGAAACGCGTGGTGCTCTGGCGGCGTTGAGTGGAACATCGGCCTGCGCGGCCATCACATGATGACCTGCTCGCCCATGTTTACCGAATTGCTGTCCCTGGAAGACGGAACCGCCGGCGTGCGCTTTTACGAATTTGAGCGCCTGCGCGGCGTCACCTATCGCGTGGAAGCCTATCTGCCGCCCGAATCGAGCGTGCTCTTTGTTCAGGTCACCATCGAAAACCCGGCTGACAACGGCGAAACGCCCATGTACTGGTGGAGCAACATCGCCGTGGAGGAAGGCGAAGGCACTCGCATCATCGTGCCGGCTGACCGGGCGATCATGACCCATTACCGCGAAGGCAGCCTGCACGCCTCCCGCGTTCCCATTCCGGAATACGAGGGCGTGGATTCAAGCTACCCGGTCAATCTCAACCATGCCATCGACTTCTTCTACGACATTCCGAAGGAGCACAGAAAGTACATTGCCGCCCTCAAGCACGGACAGCGCGGACTGGTTCAGTTCTCGACTGACCGGCTGATCGGCCGCAAGCTGTTTGTCTGGGGCATGAACAAGGGCGGCCGTCACTGGCAGGAATTCCTGGCCGACGAGCACACGACCTATGCCGAAATTCAGGCCGGACTGCTCCACACGCAGAACGAGCATCTGCCCATGCCGGCCGGCTCCGTCTGGAGCTGGCTGGAGGGCTACGGCGAGCTGGATGTGGAGAACGTAAGCGCCCTGCCCTTCCCGCAGGCTGCTCAGCGCGTCACCGAAGCGCTCAATCAGCTCTGCCCGCAGGAAGCGCTTTTGGCCGAACAGGCCGGCCGCGCTGCCGCCGTTTCTCAGGCGCACGGAGAAATCATCGTCTACGGCTCCGGCTGGGGCGCTCTCGAAAACAAGCGCCGCGCCCTGGACAATCTGCCGCCGCTGAGCCTGGTATGCGCTTTCCCCGAGGATTCCATCGCCGAGGCCGAAAAGCCGTGGCTCGCGCTGCTTGACGGCGCTCTGCCCAAAACCGCGCCTGAAAAAGCGCCTCTCTCCTTCATGATCGCCGCGCCCTGGCGCAATCGCCTTGAACAGCTGGACAAGAAGGACTGGAACGCCTGGTACCTGCTGGGCATCGCCCGCTGGCGTGCCGGTGATCACGACGAAGCCCGCCAGGCCTTCGCCCACTCGCTCGAAGCACAGGACAACGCCTGGGCTCATGCCGCGCTGGCCGATATTGTCTCGCAGGAAAAGAAGGCCGAGGAAGCGCTGGCCGAATACCGCAAGGCCCTTTCCCTGCGCCCGGAGGAGCGCGCCATCTTCCTGAAATACGGCGCCGAGGCGCTGGCTTCCGGCTG
>CAYOTH010000108.1:0-6350 GCA_964406835.1 uncultured Oscillospiraceae bacterium | reverse complement strand
CGGAGCATCAGGATTTTGCAGACCCTTGCCTTACCACTTGGCTATGGTGCCATATAAGATGGAGCGGTAGACGAGACTCGGACTCGCGACCTCCACCTTGGCAAGGTGGCGCTCTACCAACTGAGCTACTACCGCATAAGGTATGCCTTGGGGCGGAGTCGAACCACCGACACGCAGATTTTCAGTCTACTGCTCTACCAGCTGAGCTACCAAGGCATATGGCGACCCGGAAGGGGCTCGAACCCTCGACCTCCAGCGTGACAGGCTGGCGTACTAACCAACTGTACTACCGGGCCAACTATGGTGGGAACAACAGGGCTCGAACCTGTGACCCTCTGCTTGTAAGGCAGATGCTCTCCCAACTGAGCTATGCTCCCATGTTCACAGCGTTCCTGTTGCCGTCATCCCTGCGCCGCACTTCCTCGCGGCGACAAGATATATAATACACTATCCCGTCCGATTTGTCAATACCTTTTTTTGAATTTTTTTCTTTTTTCTGAACTTCCTGAAGAGCCCGCCAAATCGCCCGTTGAGCGCCCGGCTCCTGCGCCGCCGCGAGCACAATATCGCCCGCCCTTTCCCTTATATCCTAAAGAAACAAAGCACACTGCCTTGTTAAGCAGATGGTTTAACAATACTCTATAAAGGCCTATCGCCTGCTCGGACAGACATCGAAAATCATGTCCTCCCGTTGAACAGGTAATTTGACCCAACCCTATATGGATCGCCTGTTGCCCTTCTCGAATCCCATCGGCTATGGGACGCCGTAACTTTGGCCAAAGCCATTGTTCATGACCCTCAGTTTAACCGGTAGGGATTCATATCACCTGTTCGGCCACAAAAAAATGCCTTCGCAGTTTAAGGCCGCAAAGGCATTTTTCTTTAGATGTCAATCGCTCGATCTTGGCGCCTTACGACGGCAGAAACGTATCGGCCATAGCGCCCAGCACCACGCCCTGCCCCTCGGCCAATTCGGCCGGATAGCACTGAATCAGCGCAAACAGCGTCTCAGGCGCACCGTCCAGCGTCGCATTCATGAGCATAGCGCCGTCTTTCGCCGAGCCAAACAGGCCGCCCCGTTTGTCCTCAAGCAGCTCGTAATCCGCATAAAAAGCGCGAATCCAGGCCCGCGCCTCCTGAGGCGTATAGCCGCTCATGTCAACCACCAACAGCTGCGCTTTCTCGTCATCCACGCTCGTCCATCTTTCAAGCGACAATCCGCCATTCTCCTCACGCGCCAGCGTCCAGCCGCCCAACGGGATGTAGAGCGAATAGCCAGCCGCTTCATGAAGCACCGCTTGAACCGGAGCCATTTCGCCGTCCAGCATAACGGAAAGCGTCGTTTCCGGCGCACGCACGGCCTGCGCGCTGTATTCAAGGGGCTGCACCCGCACAATCTCGCTCTGTCCGTCCAAATCAACAAACAGATAAACCTGCGCATAGAAGCTCGCGCCCTCGGCCTCGGTTACGCGGCAGAGCAGGCAATAATTCTTTCCGGCCGCCGTCTGGCTGGCCAGCAGCATCATCGGCTCGTAGCCATAGCCGTCTGCCTGCGCCTCGACAGCCTGCGCAAAGGCTTCCACCAGCTCCTGCGGAATATCGGCCGGATTCTCCGTCTGGCATTCCCAGCCGCCCTGCACCTGCGCCTCCTCGGCCTGCGCGCACACGCCCATTCCCAGCAGGCAAAGCCCCAACAACAACGACAGAATTCTCTTCATGGCACACCCTTCTTTCATGCTTTGATCGTTCTAATTCCGGCGCTGTCTTTCCTCGCCGCGAATATGCCCTTTAGACGCTTCTTCTCCAAAAAGCGTTCCCTTTGGGTTCTACTCGATCACTGCATAAATCAGCGGCCGCGCGGCAACCGGCGCTTTGTCCACATGCAGCGCCTCCAAAAGCAGCCGCTGCGCCGCCTGCACATCGCCGCCCTCGCCCACGTGCAGTTCGCACCAGACCTCGCCGCGCTCAACCCAGTCGCCCACACGCTTTTTCATAATCAGCCCGGCCGCCGGGTCAACCGCCTGATCGGCCCGCGTGCGTCCGGCCCCCAGCGCCTGCGCCGCATAGCCTATGGCCGATGTTTTGATCGACTGCACATAGCCGCTCTGCTCGGCCCGCACGAAAAGGCGTGTTTGAGCCCGGGGCAGTCGCTCCGGCTCATAGGCGACGCGTTCATCGCCGCCCTGCCAGCGAATCATTTCGGCCAGTTTATCCAGCGCACAACCCGAATCCAGCGCTTCCTCCAGCCGAGAGCGAGCCTCCTCTCCGGCCAGACCGACGCCCTTGAGCATCTGCACGCTCAGCGCCAGCGAAACCTCTTTAAACGCGCCGTCCGCTCGCCCTGAAAGCACCTCAATGGCCTCGTAAACCTCCAGCGCATTGCCCACATACTGCCCCAGCGGCTGATCCATATCCGTCACCAGTGCACTGAAACGCCGCCCGGTTCCATTGCCAATGCGCACCATGGTTTCGGCCAGTTCCAGGCTCTTTTCAAGCGTCGGCATTAGCGCGCCCGATCCGGTCTTGACATCCAGTACCACGGCATCGCACCCGGCGGCAATTTTCTTGGAGAGAATCGAGGAGACAATCAGCGGCAGACAATCCACGGTCGCCGTCACATCGCGCAGCGCATAAAGCTTCTTATCAGCCGGAGCCAGCGCCGCTGTCTGTCCGGTCACAGCCAACCCGATTTCATTGACCTGACGTGAAAATTCCTGCGCACTTAAGTCAACGCGCATTCCTGCAATCGCCTGAAGCTTATCCAGCGTGCCGCCGGTAAAGCCCAGCCCGCGCCCAGACATCTTGGCCACCCGGGCTCCGCAGGCGGCACACAGCGGCGCGGCAATCAGCGTCGTGGTATCGCCCACGCCGCCGGTCGAATGCTTGTCAACCGTCGCGCCGCGTATGCCCGTCAAATCCAACCGCTGCCCCGAATCGGCCATGGCCATGGTCATATCCACCATCTCGCGATCATTCATGCCCTGAAAACAAATGGCCATCAAGAGTGCCGACAGCTGATAATCGGCAAAGGAACCGTCGCACGCTCCGCGCACAAACGCTTCGATTTCCTCCCGGCTCAATTCCTGTCCCAGGCGCTTTTTCATGATAATTTCACAGGGCGTCATTTTATTTTCTCCTTTCGGTCTGCCCGGCAAAGGCCTCCTGCCAGGCTGAAAGCTTTTTGTCAAAGGACAGCGTGTAGGCCGGGCTGGTCGAGGGCAGGCGCACAATACGCAGCTCGGCGCGCGGCACGGTACAGGCTCTTTTAAACAACCGATAGGCCTCGCCGCCATTGAGAAAAACACGCTCAATCGACGGATACTGCCCCAAAAGAGCGCCGATGTCGTTGAGAATAACCGCGCGCATGGCCGCGTCCAGCGATCCCTCCCGCTCGCAGGAAGCCGCCGTGTCCCACAGCGCCACACCATGGCGAAGCAGCATGTTTTTTTTCGCTTCAATGCTTTCAGGCATAGCCTCGCCCAACAGACGCGCCATAATCGGCCAGAAGGCATTGCGCGGATGCGCGTAATAAAAGCCCTCCTCAAGCGATTTAACGCTGGGCATCGTTCCCAAAATCAGCGTATGACATCCTCCGTCAACAACGGGGTCATAACAGCATATGCGCTCCACATCCAAGCCTCCTCTTCTGCTTAAAAGCATAACCGCTTTGAGAGCCTGCTTTGCGCTCATTATACACGAATCCCCCTCAAAAATCAAATGCGGCCATACAGCGCAGCCCGGCTCCTCCGCCTCATGGCAGGAAACCGGGCCGCTGGAATCTTATGCGTTTTTTAGTCTTCCACCTCGTAGCTGACCACAACCGACGCGCTCACGCTGACCGTGCCGCCCATCAGCTGGGTACCCGCAGCCTCCGCCGCGGTGTCCATAGCGTAGGCCTGCGCGCTGCCGTCGTAGTAGGTTGCCGTCTCTTCGATCGCATCGGGGCAGGCCGGCAGAATCACGCCGCTCGCCTTCGCAATAATGCCCGCGCGGCGCATGCCGTCGGCCACAGCCAGCTCAAGCGCCTTGTCCTGCATCGCCGTCACATCCGATACGCCGAAGGAAATATTGCTGATCTGGTTGGCGCCAGCCGCAAAGGCAATGTCAATCAGCTCGCCCGCCTTGTCAACATCGCGCGCCACCACCCGCAGTGTACAGGAAGCCACATAGCGCGTTTCGCTTTCGGTATCATAAGACGTGCGATAGTCGGTATAAATATTGTAATACTCAGTGCGTATATCTTCCTGCGCCACACCGGCGTTCGTCAGCGCCTCAATGATAGACGCCGTCTTTTCATTGACCATGCGCTGCGCCGCAGCCACATCGCGCTGGGATTCCTCAACACCCAGCAAAACAATCGCCATATCCGGCTCGGCCTGCACCGTGGCGCTGCCCTTGGCGGTAATGGTCGTATCGGCCAGCGCAGCAGATGGCACCAGCAGCAAGAGAACAATCAGCAGGGACACAAACTTTTTCATACGAACCTCATCTCCTTTTGGGAACGGCTTTCTCGCCGCTTCTGTCCATAAGGCGTCAATCGCCCTGAAAAAGTTCCCGAACAATTCCAAAAATGCCGTCTTTTCGCCCGTTCAGGCATTTTCCCTGACCCAGCTCATGGCAAATTCGGCAAAGCGGCGCGTGGCCGTTCCCGGCTCAGGCGATACAATGGCCAGCGCAATCGTCCGGCTGGCCGGCGGGTCGATCGGACGTATGGCAATGCCCTCGCCGTTTCCGCGCAGCAGAAGCGACGGCATGATGCTGATTCCCAGCCCCTGACGCACCATGGCAATGGCCGCATAATCGTCCTTGGTGCGAAAGCGCACATTCGGCTTCATATTGACCGCTTCAAAGACACGCCGAGAATCATGGTTGGAGGCCTCCAGCAGCGAAATAAACGCCTCCCCGGCCACATCCTCCACCCGGCAGCACGACTGCGCGCACAGCGGATGCCCCTCGGGCAGCACGGCCATCAGCTCATCTTCATAAAGAGGAATGCAGCGGCATTTCAGCGGCGTGGGCAGCGCCACAAAGGCCAGATCAACGCTTCCGTCCGTCGCCCAGGCCTCGACGTCATGATAATCGCCGTTAAACAGCTGAAAATCCGCCTGATGATGCTCTTGCTGAAAGCGCATCATCATGGCCGGCAGCCAATGTGTGGCCACGCTGGTAAACGTGCCAATGCGAATCGTTCCGGCCACCTGCGTGCGCACCTGCTCCGCCGCCTGACGCATCTGCCTCTCCTGGCTGAGAATTTCGCGGATGTAGGGCATCAGCCTTTCTCCCTCCGGCGTCAGGCGCGCGCCGGTTCGAGTGCGCTTGAGCAGCGGCAGTGAAAATTCACTTTCAATCGCCGCGATAATGTGACTGACGCCCGACTGCGTGAGCCCCAACTCCTCCGCCGCCTTTGTCAAAGAAGCGCAATCTACCGTCTTTTCAAAAACTTCATACTTTTTCGTGTCCATTTCCGGCTTTTCCCCCTTGATTTTTTCAGAGTAAAGTGCTATCATAAGCGCATCACATTTGAAGTATTCATACTTTACATGATAAACCTTCATGTGTGGAAAGTCAAGAGGGGAGATTGTAAAAATGAACGGAGCCAATTTGCAGCACCTGCTGGCCATGATTATCTATATGGCCGCAGTCATCGCCATCGGCGTGGTCTTTGCCCGCCGGGCCAACAAGGACACGGAAAGCTACTTTCTGGGCGGACGAAGCCTGGGCCCGTGGGTGACAGCCTTCAGTGCGGAGGCTTCGGATATGTCCGGCTATCTCCTGATGGGCCTTCCCGGCCTGGCTTACTGGACAGGTCTGGCCGATGTCGGCTGGACGTGCATCGGCCTGGCGCTGGGCACGTATCTGAATTTCCTGGTGGTTTCCAAGCGCCTGCGCCGCTACAGCATTGCCGTGAACGCCTTCACCATTCCGGATTTCTTTTCGAAGCGCTTCCATGAAAAGAAGAAGGTTCTCATGATGATCTCCTCGCTGATCATCATCATCTTCTTCGCAGTCTATGCCGCGCAGTGCCTGAGCTCCTGCGGCAAGCTCTTTGCCAATCTGTTCGGCCTCTCCTACAGCGGCATGATGATCGTCGCGGCGATCTTCGTTCTGCTCTACACCTTCCTGGGCGGCTATCTGGCTGAAAGTGCCTCCGATTTTATGCAGGCGGTTGTCATGATTACCGTGCTGGTGCTGATTCTGGCGCTCTCCGTGGGCGCGGCCGGCGGCCTGAGTGCGGTCATCGAAAACGCCAAAAACTACGACGGCTTCCTGTCCCTGATCAGAACCTCCACGCCTTCGAGCGAGGAAATCAATGTCTTCGGCGAGGGAAAGAGCTACGGCCTGCTCAACAT
>CAYOTH010000107.1:0-6362 GCA_964406835.1 uncultured Oscillospiraceae bacterium | reverse complement strand
GAGGTGCCTCATGCCATGGCTCGGGCGCTTGAATCGGGCAAGCTGGGCGTGATGGATTATTACCAGATGCAGAACGTTATTTCCGATACCAGAATGCGCGATGCCATTTCAGGCAGCGGAAATAAGGCGGAGGATCAGACGAAGGCCGGCAAGTGATTTCGCTTCCGGTGTTGACGGGAAGGGGGAATCGCTTTGGACGGCATACTGTTTGTCCTGTTTCTCATTTGGCTGATTGGCCGAATGAGAAAAAACTATAAAAAAGTGACGAAAAACGCGCCTTCGTCCTCTAACAAACAACCGTTGATTACGTTTCACTGGGAGGATGTGGAAAAGGCGGACGAAAGGCCCGCAGTTCATCCGGTCGCGCCGAGCAACGAAGAGTCCTGCTCTGAACCGGTGCCAAGCGCCGAGGCGGCCGCAGCGGTTTTCGATGAGTGCGGCCTGCTGGATGAGAGCGACTGCACGCCTACGCCGCAGGAAGAGGGCGAAAGCCGACTCTGCAACCACGGTTCTCTGGGCGGATCCATGGAGGCTGCCGATCATCAGGGGCTGGGCGAAGCGTTTGTTCATGCGCAGCAGCAGGTTAAAACGCGTGTGGAAACCACCGTCAAAACGCAGGTGCATCTCAGCCGGGAGGATGACGAGGCCTTGCTCGATGAGGAAACCGGCGCACAGACGAATGGCAGCAGCCTGTTCCCGGCCGGTGTAACAGCCGAGCAGATGCGCCGTGCCGTCGTGATGGCTGAAATTCTCAAGCGCCCGTCTGAGCGCATGCGGAGGTGGAACCCGCGATGAATCCCGTGCGAATTGCCATTGCGGATGACGACGCCGGAATGCGGACGATTCTTAAAAAGATCATTGATCGCGACGGCGGCTATGAGCTGGTCGGCGAGGCAGAAAACGGCGCGCAGCTGCTGGAAATCTTTGATCGCGAGCATCCTCTGGCGGTTATTCTGGATGTGGAAATGCCCGAAATGGACGGTCTGGCCTGCGCGCGGGCCATACAGGACCGGGATCCGCGCGTGGTGATCGTCTTTTCGACGGCGCACGACTGTTACATGCCCGATGCCTTTGAGGTGTACGCCTTTGATTATCTGCTCAAGCCGTTTAAACTGGAGCGCGCGCTGAAAACGCTGAAGCTGGCGAGGGAACGCCTGAGCGAGCGGCAGGACAGCGGCGCGAAGGCGTCGGCGGCCGAAAAGCCGTCAAGGCCGGCTGTCGGGCGGCTGATGCTACGCGGCAAGGAGGGTGTGAGCTTCGTCAGCATGGAGCACATACTGCTCGTCCAGCGCGAGGATCGTATGACCGTCATTGATACCATCGACGGCAAGCGCTACACCACCGGCGATACGCTTGGCGAGATCGAGGAGAAGCTGCCCCGAGACGTCTTTTTCCGCACACATAAATCCTACATTGTCAACATCAATCAGATCGACTCGGTGACGCCTTATGGCCGCTGGACGTTTATCATCAAGCTGCACGGCACCACGCGGGACGCACTGATTACGCACGAAAAATTCGAAGAGCTTCAGAGCATGTTCGAATAAACGGCAAACAACAGCGCTTTCAGGATGACGTTTTACTCGTTCCTGAAAGCGCTGTTTTCTGATATAGCCGCGTTTTATCCACGCGAAAAGCAGCATGAATTAGCGAGAGATCAAGCCTTGCAGTCAGAAAGGCCATATGATTGAACAAAACCGAAATCCCCAAACCCGTTAAGCGGGCCAAGGGATTTCGTTTTTTGGTGACTTGATGGTGCCGGTTTTCCCGCGGGGAAGGGGCTCTGCAAAAGCCTTTGCCTTTCTGGAGTGTCGCTTATGGCTGGTTTTGACGGGCAAAGAGCGCCTTCATGTCGGTGGCAGCGAAAATTCCGCATACCACCACCACGGCAGAACACACAAGCGTCCACGGGTTCAGGACGCTGCTGTCCCTGAGCAAGACCGCGCCGAAAAACAGCGCCCAGGCTGTATAGGTGATATTCAGCGCCATCGCTTTGGCTGCGCCGAGCTTGGCGATGGTTTTGTAGTACAGCAGATAGGAAACTGAAGCGCAGAACGCGGCTCCGGCAATGACCGGCAGCACCGCCACCGAACTGCCTGAAAAAAGGCTGGCGGTGAAGGCCCATCCCTCCGGAAGAAGAAGCAGAATGACGCCGTACAGGAGCGCCGAGGTCATTTGCCGCAGCGTCAGCACCTGAGCGCTTTCGATGTCGTCGCCGCGGAGGCATTTGGCCAATATGACGGCCTCGATGCCCCAGCCGAAAGCGCACATAAACACGCCGAGCAGGCCGAGCCAGAAGTTTCCAATCGACACGGCGGGCGAATAGCTGATGCCGTAAACACCCAGAAGCGTGCAGGCCAGAAAAATCCACTGATACCACTTGACCTTTTCTTTGAGGAAAAGGAACGCCAGCACCGTGCCGATCGCCGGATAGATGGCGCTGGCCACGGCGCCCACCGAGGAGCCCATGCTGTTGACGGCCAGAACATAGCCCGTCATGCCGATCGGCCCGCCAATGGCCGAGGAGAGCAGGAGCCACTTAAAGCTCGCTGTTTTAAACAAACGTAAAAGCTTTTTCAGAGTGCCTCTTATGCCGTTATAGGCCAGCATGAAAAGCGCTGAGAAGGCATCGTGCAGAAAGGTTCCGACGAACGGCGCCAGAAATAGCGCCTGCTCGGTTGAAACCATGGGCGACATGCTTAGTGCGATTCCCAGAATCACCGTTTCCAGCGCCCAGCTTACGCCGGCTAAAATTCCTGTTAGAATAGAAAACACCTCATTCCACGATCGTCAAAAGCTCCGTGAGGCTTGAAATCATGACATCCGCATAGGGGGAGAGTGCCGAACGGCTTTTTTCGTCCCTGGCCAGCGCGGCGGACATCATTCCGGCGTTTTTGGCGAAGCGGATATCGGTCATCGTATCGCCGACCATGAGCATCTGTTTCGGATGCAGGCCGATCAAGCGCGCAAAATCCAGCGCGCAATAGGGATCCGGCTTGGTGGGCAACGCGCCGTTGTCGGTGTAGATTTTATCAAAAAAGGCGGTGATCCCCAACTGCTCAAGGCAGTAGCGGGTCACGGATTCGTTGTCCGTGGTGACCAGCGCCAGCTTTTTCCCGGCATTTTTAAGCGCCGTCAAAACCTCGGCCAGACGCGGCGAGGTTCCCTGGATTTCACCAGCCGTAGCATGGCGGGCGTAGGCCTGCGAGACGGCTTCAGTCACGGCCTCGCAGGAAGCGGCGCAACCATAGCGGCGCAAAATATCATAGACCGCCTGGCCCATCTGCGCGTAGGTGCCTTTGCACAAAATGCCGTCGGTATCGGTGCGGCCGTCATGCACGCCAAAGGCAGCCAGCAGCTCATTAAGAGGAACTTCCTGCTTTTCGAAGCGCGCGAGAACGTCTTCCAGCGCCTTAATAGAAACCGCTACCCAGAAGGCGTCAAAATCCAGCAGCGTTCCATCCTTGTCGAAAATCACGGCATCCGCTTTCATACAATCGATCTCCTTTGTCATTTTGTTGGTTGAATCAAGGATGATTCAGGCGCTTTTTCGGTTTTTGCCGTACAGCAAAATCGCCAGCAGCAGGCCGCACATGCCTGAAACAAGCTTGCCTACGATCATCGGCAGAACATAATTGTCATTGTAGGCCAGCGTCAGGGCCAAATGCCCACCAAAGGTGAAGGCGGCCGATACCGCAAAGGCTGAATTGAGCACGGTTCCCTTTTCGTCCATTTGATCCATCAGACTGAAGGTTGAGGCGTTGGTGACAAGGTTGCTCAGGAAAGCCGAAGCCGACACGATGTTGATGCCCAGCATCGCGCCGAGCCTGGCGAAGGGCTTGCTCAGCAGTTTTGAAACCACGAACATAAGGGGCAGCGTGCCGGACAGCGTGACGCAGGCATTGACGCAAATGAAGGCGGCATTTTCGAGCGTGTCGAAGAGGGGATGAATTTGAATCTTGGTCAGAAAGGTAAACACCGCGCAGACCAGGCCGATCAGCGCAATGGCCTTCACTAAAAAACCGAAAACTTCAAAGCATTTTATACAGAGCCGGGGCAAAAGGACGAGGGCCATGCCGACCAGCGCCGCAAAGAGAATCAGCGGCAGCAGATTCTTCAAAAGAGACAGAGGCGACAGGCCGCAACAAAGCCCCGCCACAAAGCAGCCGATCGGAATGGTGACAATGCCGCACAGCAGGCCGAAAAAAAGGTTGCTGTACTGCTTGTGTTTGACCAGACTCAGCGAAAACGGAATGGTAAAGGAAATCACGCAGCCCATCATGGAGGAGGTGACAAAGGCGTTGAAAAGGCCGATGTCCTCACTTTTACAGACGGCTTGAGCCAGCTGCATTCCGCCCATGTCGTTGGCAAAAACGGAGGCGGGAATGACCGAGGGGTCTATGCCGAAGGTCTCGTAGAACTGTTCAAAGGCCGGCATTAGCCATTCGCCTACAGCCGGCGCGATAACGATCATGCCGAGCATTGACAGGGCCATTGAACCAAACAGGGAAAAGCCCTTTTCAAATTCCTTGCCGAGTCCAAGCTTGTTGCCCGCCAGCCAATCCAGCGCGCCGAGTACGGAAAAAATAAGAACAACGATGGTTATCGCATTCATAGTTCAACCTCTTTAAAGCCATTGTCCGTATAAATCCACTTGGTTGTAAAGCCCGCATCGGCCAGCAGCTGTTCGGCTTCGGCGTAATGGCAGTCGATAAAGCGTTTGTCGTGGCAATCCGAAGTGATGAGCGCGCCAAAGCCCAAACGGTTAAATTCTTTCAGGAATTCCATTTGCGGATAGGGCGACGTTCTGTATGCGCGGGAAATGGCCCCGGTGTTTACTTCAAAAAGCGGGATTTTTCCCTTCAGGGCATGAATGGCCTCATAGCCCAAGCTGAGATATTCCTTTGACGTGGTATCGATAAACTTTCCTTTTTCGTTGTTCTTGGTCAGCAGATCAAAGTGACCGATGATATTCACCTTTCTTTCAGGCAGGCGCGTCATCGTTTCATAGTATTTTTCCGCGAAGGCCAGGCCGTTTCCGCCGAAATTATTATCGACATAATCGAGGGTTTCTGCCAGGCCGCGGTCAAACCCCAGAATCGTGCCGTTGAAATTAAGATAATGCACCGAGCCGATCAGATAATCGTAGCCGTCTGTGTCAACATCGGAGTAATACTCCAGCTCCATGCCGCAGAAAACATCGATGCGATCTTTGTATTGATCTTTCAGGGCGTGGATTTCCTCTTTATAATCCTCGGCCTTTTCGATGGTCATCTGATAGGGATAGGAGGAAAAGCTCATATAAGAATGCTCAGAAAAGCCGATCGAATCAAAGCCTCTCGAGATGGCTTCGACAATCATTTCCTCAGGGGTATCCCGTCCGTCAGCATACGTTGAATGAATGTGCAGATTCTGTTTGTGACTCATAACTGTTCCTCTCGGGCTTGCTGTGTTCTGATTCCAGCAAAGCCTTTCTTTCTTGTCGTTTGTTCAGCCGATCAACCTCGGCGCAAACACAATAAGTATAGCATAACAGGCCTGCATTTTCAATAAAAAGCGCGTATTTTCCCGCGATTTGGTGTAGCGTTACAATAGAAGTGAGACCGCAGGGTAGAAAAAGACGATTGAGATCATTAGAATAAAGCTACCACACCCAAACTAATGAAAGGACTCAATCGTCAAAGCTATGATAACACAATCAAGCCAGAAAAACAAGAGGTATTTGCCGCACGAAACAGCAACAAAGGAAGGCGCCGTGAAGCTGTACCGTCAAAGCGGGGACGTCAGCTTTGTTGTGAGGCGGTATCATATATCCAAGGCATCATTGATGCGGTGGAACAGGCAATATGACGGGACAAGAGCATCGCTGGAGCCCGGAAGCCATCGTCCGCATCATCAGCATCCCAATGCGCATACGGAAGAAGAACTGACATGGATCCGAAACTATCACCGGCGCAATCCAAACATCAGCGTGAGCGAACTCTACGGAAAGCTTCGGCAGGAAAAGGGATACAGCCGGCATCCCGGCTCGCTGTACCGGGTCTTTGTACGATTGGGATACCGCAGAAAGGTCGAGTCCACAAAGACGAAATCGAAGCATATGGGGAAATACGATACGCCGGCAAAGCTGGGTCAAAAGTGGCAGATGGACGTAAAATATGTCCCGCAGGCCTGTTAGGCAGGCAGGGACGACGAGGTGTTCTTCCAGTATACCATGATTGACGAAGCCAGCCGGGAGCGTTTCATTTTCCCCTATAAGGAGCAGAGCAGCTTCAGCACAGTGGATTTTGTCAGGCGTGCCATCGCCTATTTCGGCTACTCTCCGGAAGAAATTCAGACCGATAATGGTTCTGAGTTTGCGT
>CAYOTH010000106.1:0-6365 GCA_964406835.1 uncultured Oscillospiraceae bacterium | reverse complement strand
CCATTGTGGCGCGCTACCAACTGCGCTAATGCCCCGCAACAATGTATATTATAGCGCAGATTGCGGAGCTTGTCAATACATATTTGAAAAAAAGTTGGCCAAAGTGGAAAATCAAGGGCGGAGGTTCCCGGAAAGGGGCAAGTTGTCCGCCGCACAAACATAGGCTGTGGGGAGGAGGTGATGGCGTGAAAGCGATGCTGCTCTCGGCGGGACTGTTTGTAATGGCGGCGCTGGATCCGGCTATGAGCGCTCAGAGTGTGCGCGAAGCGCTGCAAACTTGGGCTTTTTTGGTTGTGCCGGCGCTTTTGCCGTTTCTGGCGGCGGTTCCGGCATTGACCAGCGCGGAGGCCTGCGCGCTTTTGGGCGGCGTTTTGCGGCCGGTTATGCGCTTTATAGGCTGTCCGGCCGAATGGGGCGCAGCCTATCTGACGGGCCTGCTTTCGGGAAGTCCGGCAGGTGCTCTGGCGGCGGTTCGGGCGGCCTCGAGAAAGCCCGGAACAAGGGGCGCGCTGCTGCGGCTGGCTGTTGCGGCGTCCGGCGCCAGCCCGGCGTTCTTGAGCTCTGTAGCGGGGCGCGCGCTGGGCGGCCGGGCGGGCTGGGGACTGGTGCTGGCGCAGAGCTTGGCTGCCCTGAGCACGGCGCGCCTCATGCGTCCTCTGGGCAGTGAGGTTATTCAAGTGAGTGCACAGGGCCAAAATAGGCAGGATAATCCGCTTGTTTTCGCGGCGCGCACGCTCCTGATGATCGGCATGACCATGGCGATTTTTGCGCTGCCGTCGGCCTGGGGCGCGCGGCTGTTTGGAGAGAGCGCGCGTGGCGGACTGATGATGCTGATGGAGCTAAACGGCGGCTGTTCAGCAGTTTCGGCGCTGGCGGGATCAGAAAAGCTCAAAACGGCGCTGATGGCGGCCGTGTGCTGCGTGGGTGGGGCGTCGGTGTGCGCGCAGTGTTTGGGCGCGCTGTGTCCGGCAGGCATTCGAGCGGGCGAGTACGTCTATTGGAAGCTGGTTCATGCAGCGCTGTCGGCGCTTTATGCGCTGCCGCTGTGCCGGGGCCTGAGGGAAATTAAGGCCGTGGAAGGAAGCGGCGAAATCGCGCTGGCGGCGTTGGGCGTTACGGTTGTGGCGCTGGGCGTGGGCATGGCCTTTCGAAAGCGTTTGAGGCAGGCCACCGCATCAGAAATTGAGAGAAAAGTATCCTTGGCTGAGCAGAATTGTACATTGTAGAGAAGCAGTGAAAGCCTTATAATGTAAGAAAGCCTTTAAAAGATAAGATTTACAGGAGGTGTTTTTATGAGCGGACAGAAGAAAGCCCTGCTGCTGGGCGGTACGGGGGCTATGGGTGTTTATCTTACGGAGGAGCTTTTGAAGCGCGGCTATCGCGTGGATGTCGTTTCGCTCGATGCGATGACTTCGACGCGGAATGATCTGCGCTATATCTGCGCGAATGCTCAGGATAACGATTATTTGAAGACGCTGCTGGACAATGGATACGATGCGATGGTGGACTTTCTGGTCTATGGCACGGAGGCCTACAAAAAGCGCTGCCCGCTGATTTTGGATCGGGTCGGTCAGCTGATTTTCCTCTCGTCTTATCGCGTGTATGCGGGCGAGTCGCCGGTGCGCGAAACGTCGCCGCGCCTGCTGGATGTTTCCACGGACAAGGCTTTTCTGGCCGAGGAGGATTATTCGCTCTATAAGGCGCGCGAGGAGGATATACTGCGCGCGTCGGGCCGCAAAAACTGGACGATCATTCGTCCGTCGATCACTTACTCGCAGCATAAGTTCCAGCTGGTGACCTTGGAGGCCCAGACGGTTGTCGAACGCGCCCGACAGGGCAAGACGCTGGTGCTGCCCGAGGCGGCGCGCCGGGTTCAGGGAACGATGACCTGGGGCGGCGATGCGGGGCGCATGATTGCCGGGCTGGTCGGCAACGATCAGGCGCTGGGCGAGGCTTACACCATTTCGACGGCCGAGCATCACAGCTGGGAGGAGATTGCTGGCTATTATCACGATCTGATCGGCCTGAACGTCGAATGGGTGGATACCGAGGATTACATTTACTGCCACAGCGGCGCGAATGACTGGACAAAGTTTGCACGCTGGCAGCTGATTTACGATCGGCTGTTTGAACGCGTTGTGGACAACACGAAGATTCTTCAGGCGACCAACCTCAAGCAGAGCGATTTGATGCCGCTGTATGAGGGCTTGAAGCTTGAATTGGGCCGCCTCAGCCCGGATTACCACTGGGAAGGCGCCGAGGTCAATGCGCGCATGGACGAATACCTCGCCCGGCGACACGAGCGATAAATAAAATGGCTTTTTGATGGGCTTTGTCTTTTGCTTTGGCAAAAGGCAAAGTCCCTTTTTTCTATGCGCAAGAGGCTTCAGGAAGTTGAGGCTGGGGTATGAAAAGGCGATCAAGTTCCATAGACGGTGGAACTTTCGGGAAAATGGTTCGTGATTGAGTGGGTGTAGGCTAAAAGGAAAATTTTGCCTGAATTCTTGAGTTGGGAATTTTCAAAGCGCAGCGTGTGAATGGCGATATTTTGCGCTTTCTTGAGCGGGATAACAGGAGACAAGCTCCCCCTGCGGGCTGAGAAAAATCCCACGTCAATGCCTCTATCGAGATAAGGGACGACAAGAGGGAAGTTTTCCGTTTTTGTATAACTTAATTAAGCGTGGATGTTGAGCTGTGGCCCTTTTATGAGCGGAATCTGGCGGAAGGCCGCCTGACGAAGGAGGAAGCCTATGAACTGATTCAGGCTTTCCTGCTCACCTGGGACTGCCATTACGATCACGACATGAAAATGGTGGGTTATGCCGATCATGAACTGGAAAACACCTACACGCTGGGCGGCTGCGACGCGCTGGGGCGGCCGGTCTTTAATAATTTGACAGCTATGTTTTTGCGTGCCACGCGCGCGCACAAAATCATCTTTCCCAAGGTTAAGGTGCGCTTTTCGGCTCAGTCGCCGCGTGAATATTTGCAAGCTGCCAATCAGGATGTCATTGCCGGAACGTCGTCGCTGCTGTATCAAAATGATGATGCGTGTATTCCGGCACTGGTGCGCGCGTGCCGTCTGTTTTTTGAGCCGTTGGATGGAGCAGACAGCTTTGAAGAGGTTTATGCCCGGACGCTTGAAAACTGCCGTCGCCTTTGCCAAGAGAGAAATCGCATGACGCTTAAGGGCAAGAGCATTTGGCCGCAGGCTGATCCGCTGCCGCTGACCTCGGTGGCCATGGAAGGCTGTCTCTCTCATCGGCGCGATTTGACGGACGGCGGCTGCAAATACCATAATGAATCGTATTTTATGGTTGGCTTTCCCAATATCATTGATTCGCTGCTGGCCATAAAAACGCTGTGCTTTGACGAAAAGAAATATACGCTGGATGAACTGCTTTCGGCGGTGCGCGGCAACTGGGCGGGGCAGGAGGCGATGCGCCAGGCCGCCATGCGCTGTCCCGGCTGGGGCGATAACAGCGCCGCTTCCAACGAGCTGGCGGCGCGGTTTAATCATGACATTTATGAGCTGAAGGGCGAATTGAAGACGCTTTGGCCGGACGGGCAGATTACCATGGGGCATTTGACGTACACGGAAATTCGGTTCTGGGCGGAAAAGACTCGGGCCACGCCGGACGGACGGTACAGCGGCGCGTATTTTGCGCAGGGCCTGACGCCATCGCGTCTTCACAAAATCGACAGCGTGATCGACGTGGTGAACAGCCTGGCATCGCTTGACGGGAGCGAAATGGCCGGAAATAATGTGGTGAACATCATCCTGCCTTCCAATCGTATGACGCTGGAGATTTGCGATGCCTTTCTTAGGGCCTGCGCGCACAGCGCCATCGGCTCATTGCAGCTTAATTGCGTGACGAAGGAGGAGCTCCTGGACGCGCAGAAGCATCCGGAAAATCATCGCGATCTGATTATTCGCGTATGTGGATTTTCGGCGCGCTTTACCAGCTTGTCTCCCGAATGGCAGCAGGAGGTTCTCACGCGCAATTTCTACGACTGAGGCATAAAAAACCAACGGCGAAGCGGGAAGGAAACTTCCACAGCTTCGCCGTTGAGCTTATGTATAAGGATTTTTTAGCGGAGAGTCTGCGAAGAGGTGAAGGTCAGCTTGCCCTCGATGCGGGCTGTCTTTTCAAGAAGCACATCGACCGGCTGGTTGGCACTTCCGCAAAGGAAGAGCTGTGCGCCCGGAAGCAGACGGGCGCCTTTCTCGGCGCGCAGGCGGGCAAAGGGCCCCAGCTCGATCAGCGCGCCTTCCTCGATGGTCAAACCGGCGGCGCGAGCCAGTGTGGTGTCGATGTAGAGCTTGGCCAGCTGCGAAAGGGCCAGCTTGTGAATGTCCTTGGCCGGCAGCGCATCGACCGTCAGGTTGCGCAGCGGCTCGCTCAGGCCGGACGTATCGCGCAGGAGGGCGATTCGGCAGTGCGCGCCCAGCAGAGAGGCAATGCCCAAGAGGTCGGGCATGAAGTATTCGAATTTGGTTACGGAATGTAGCTGATTGTCTACGCCGGTTTCCTTTTTGTGGCGCTGGAAATGAATGCCCAGAAGCCCGGATTCAATCACCTGGCGCAGAAGGCCAATATCGGCCAGATACAGCCCGGTGTTGGCTACAGCGTAGCCGTCCGGATGATTTTCCTGCGTCAGCAGAGCGATCTGATCCGCACGCAGCTCGGCAAACTCGGTGCAGCACAGCGCGCCTGAAGCGTTGCTCCAGAGAGAACCAAGCTTAAAGGCCGGCTTGCCGTCAGCCAGGACGGTGGGATAGCGGCTGCCCGCGGCCACGAGCGCGGCGTCGTCTCCGGCGGCGGCGCACAGTCCCCAGTAGACCTCGGGGCGCTTGGCGTCGTCGGTCTGGCTGAAGATAACTCGCTCGATGTGCAGATGATCGAGCCATTCAAGGACGGTTCCCTCAAAGAGAGGCGCGCCGTTGACGTCAAGCGGATGGGCGTGTCCCAGCGAATAGACAATGCCGCCGCCGCCGTTGGCTCCGCAGGCCAGGCCCGAGGCGGTTGTCAGCAGCGTTCCGTCCTCTTCATTGACGAAGGGCAGCATGTCCTGGTCGATCAGCGCCAGATGCTTCAGGCCGAAGCCGTTGCGCTTTTTGACGAGCTGCTCGACATCGGCGCGGGTGGAATCGCCGCAGAAGATGATGACCGGTACATCCTCTCCTGTTTCGCAGAGTAATTCGGCGATGGCGTCCAGATTGATTTCGAGTGGGCCGCGTGCAGACAGGCAGCCCATCGGCGCAAAGAGCTTGCTGGATTCGAGGCATTGATCGACGTTCAGGCCGAGGCGCTCGAAGACACTCAGCGTGGCGCGCTGCTCTTCAGTCAGATCGCCACTTTGACGTGCGCGATTGAGCGCGGCGGCCGAATCGCTGTAGCGGGTGCCTGCGCCGCCTGAAAGCAGCACAAAGGCCGTGCGGTGCGTACTCAGCGCCTTGAAGCCCGCTTCACGGATTTCGGGGCGCAAGAGTCCGTCCTCGCCAAAGAGCACCGTCTGGCTTTCAGGAGAAGGCAGATGATCGTAGGCAACGGGAGAGACAATCTTTCCCGGATACAGGGGATAGACCTTCAATCCGGCGGACAACTGAGCGGGCGGCACGGTAAAAACAGCGGCGTCGCAATCGGCGGGAACAGCGCCCTCGCCGAAAGCCAGCCGGCTTTCGGGATGAATGCGGCATTCGCTCCACAGCCGCAGCGCGCCCTCCAGCTGAGAACGTTTCTCGCTTTCGTCGCCCTGAGCTAGCGCGCCGAAAAGGCTTTCGATCAGATGACCGGCGCGCTTTTGCGCCTGGCGTCCGTTTATGACTTCCATCAGAAGAAAATCCTCCATAACAAGAACCTCAGGCACGGATGTACCCAAGGTCGTGATTGAAAACAGCCTGAACGGGCCGATCAGGAAAAATCGTTGCGAGGGTCGGTGCTGCGGCGCTTTTTGCCGGTGTCGTCGAGAAACTCGATTTCCATTCGATCAAAGGGAATGCTTTCGACGAAGTGGTCGGCGGTAAAGGCCGTGCGGCGGAACGATTCAAATTCGTTCTCGTGTTTGTCCAGCCAGATGGGATAGGGGACATCCAACGTGTGACAGGCTTCGCGCAGCGCTTCATGCTGCTCGCCCCAGGGGCAAGGAACCACTTCCTGGCGGGCAATGCGGTGGTGTTTGACGAGTCTGACCCATAATCTGCTCATAATGACTTGTCCTTTGCTGCGCTCCGGGTGAGCGCTGTTTTTTTATTGGGCGTTGGGCTGCAGCTTTTCGGGCGTCTGATCGATGGCGACGTTGAGGCAATCGGTCAGGCGGATTTCGCCGCAGCTTTCGGCGATGGTATTGCCGCGCAGCATGAG
>CAYOTH010000105.1:0-6368 GCA_964406835.1 uncultured Oscillospiraceae bacterium | reverse complement strand
CGGATGTTTTTGTGCATACGCCGGGTGGGCTCGCGGCTATCGATCAACGCGGCCAGGGCCCCGGCGCCTTTGAGGCCGCTGTGGTCAAAGAGGTTGTTTTCGATCAGCAAATCGCTGGCCAGTCCGGATTCATACCAGTAGGCCATGCCGTCGATGGCGGTGACAGCCCCCAAAAGGCTAAAGTGATTGCCGCGCACGATGGTTTTTTGACTGCTGCTGAGCAGCACGCGAGGACAGCGCACAAAGGACGATTCTTCAACCAGCAATTCGGGCGCGCGCGTCGGGCAATCGAGGAAATCGCCTGGCTGAAGTGGGCCGCTCAGGTTGTCAAAGCGAATCAGCAGCGATTTTTCATCCTCGCTGAGGCAGCATTCGCGCACCGTCAGCGCGCCGTATTCAGCCGAGCCGTTGACGGGCGTGACACGCAACGGATCGCCCGGGCGGAAGGGAGTAAGGCCGTACTGCTCCTGATGTCCCAGTGCGGCGGTCAGCGTGTCGCCCTGGCAATCGATTATGCGGGTGTAAATGCCATGAACGTTGATGGCGTCGTCCAGGGAATCGGACACGGCGCAGCGGCGAAGGGTCAGGCGGCCGTCGCAGTTTACGAAATGGAAGGCATCGGCCGTGATGGCGTGCGGCTCGCTGCGTCCCGGCGCGACATGGATATGCACGTCCTCGAAGAGCAGATCGCGCGACATCTGGCCGATGAAGCCCATGCCCGCGCCGCGCACAATGTCAACATGGCGAACGGCCAGGCCGCGGCTGTTTTCGATAAAGAAGACGTCGTTTTCGCGGTTTTCATCGTTGCTGACGATGATTTTCTGCCCGGGCGCTGCCTTCAGGCGCGCAGAATCCGGGCGATAGTCGAAGCGGACGATGTTGGGCTGTGTGCGGCGTGCGTCGGTGCGCAGGAGCGCGGCGGCCAGGTTAAATAGCGGATCCCGCGTTTCTCCGGCGACCAGATAGCAGCAAAGGCCGTCGCCCGAAAGGAAAAATTTCTTTTCGGCCGTGGTGCGCACCTCATTGCCGGCCTGAAATTCCCAGGCGCCGTTTACAGTGCGCCAGGGATAGAGGCCTGCGTCTACGCGCAGTGAAAAGCCCTGCTCGTCGGATTGCAGGATCTCGGCGACGGCATAGCGCGGGAAGGAAAAATCGATGCTCAGGTTTTCAATGCGGATATCCTCGCAGCCACTGATGATGAAGGGGAAGACGCGGCTGTGAAAAAGCAGCAAGGCGCCGCCGCCGTCCAGCGTGATATTTTTACGCGCGATCAGAGGGAAAATGACTTTTTTGAGCCCGTTGGCATTGTTCGACGGGGCAAAATACTGCTCGTAACAGCCCTCGCTGTCAAAATGCCATGTGCCGCCGTTAAGACAGATCACATCGCCTTCCCGGGCGGAAAGCAGCGTTTTGACCAGCAGCGGCGTGGCATTGCCCTGCGGGGCCTGAAGATCAATGCGATGCATGAAAAGCTCCTTTCTCGAAAAAAAACCATTTTATTCTATCATAACGCATAAGCGACGATTTGGCAAGGAGTTTTTGTACTTGAAGCGATGAAGCCGCAAAAAGCAGGACGCCCGTCCATAAGAGACAGGCGTCCTTAAAAAACACTTTTTTCAGGCGGTTGCTTCGCCTTGGGCGGCACTCAGGCGCGGCGTGGTATCAGGCGCGATGGGCGCAGGCATTTTTTCGAGAGCGGCATAGAGCACTTCAAAAAGTGTGCCTTGATCCTCAAAATGCGCTTCGTCGGGCAGCGCATAGCTGTAGAGGGCCGCGCGGTAGAGCGCCTTCGGGGAAAGGGCCGAATCGTTCAGGCTCAGAGAAAGCAGCGCTTCGCCCGGCGCAAGGTTCAGGTCATACGTTCCTTCCAGCCCGGCAGTTTGCGGGAAATCACTGCGCAGCGCCGTTTCAAGCAGCGCTTTAAGTTCTTCGCCGGTGAACGTGACCAGCTGAAGGCGCTCGGAGTCCGGGAAGAGGGCGGCTATATCCGCGCCCGTCACGCTTCCCTCAGGCAGCGCCGCCTGAAGCGCGGAGGCCGGAAAGAGGGCGATGTCTGCGCCGGTTTGCTCTTTGAGGGCGTCGGCGATCAAGCATCCCAGCGGCGATTCGGCATTTTCGGTCGGCTCCAGCGCAGCCTGTGTTTCGGTGAGCGGCGTGGAAAGAGCTTGGGTGGTTTCTGCGGCCAGCGTTTCTTGAAGGGCCGTCAGCGTGCCGTCCGCTTCGAGGTTTTCGGACCAGTCGTCGGTCATGACCAGGGTGGCGCGTTCTCCGTCTGCGGCCAGCACGGCGCAGATCAGGCTTTGGGCAGCGCCGCAGACCAGCGCGCCATTGGGGGGGCCTGCGTGGAGGATGAAGAGGCGCTGTCGATCAGAAAATCAAGCCCTTCGGCCCGAGAGAGGGCGCAGCCGGATACGCTGCGGCCCAAGGCCACGAGGACGTCGCAGTTTTGCGCTTTGAGCGCGTCGAGGGAAGAGAGCATAGCCTCTTCGGATTGAAGAGCCGTATCGGCGGCCAGCACTCCGATGCGCAGGCCGCTTCGCTCGATGATCGTTGAAGGTGTCGAAGCGCTGAGAAAGGCGAAGTCGGCCTGCGTGCTCAGTTCGTTTAAGCGATCAACTCCGTAGCTCATGTCGGCAGCGGAGGGAATCAGCGCGTCATAGCGGGCGGCGTTCATCAGCCGCAGCGGGTTTTTGCCGCGGGAGAGCACGCAAAAGGGCGCGCCGGTCAGCGTGTCCCCGGCATCGATGAGCACGACTACGGCCCCCACTTCTTCAAAGCGTGCTTTGGCCCGGGCGGCACGCTCGAGCAGCGCGCCCTCGTCGCGGCCCAGCGAGCCGGATGTACAAAGGATGACCAGCGCGCCTTCCAGCGAGGCGTCCTGGCCGGGGGCGGGTGTTTCGACGGCCTCAACCGATTCGGCCAGGGCAGCCGGGCAGAAGAAAAGCAGGCCGGCGATCAAGAGAGAAATAAGACGATTCAGCATAAAGAACTTCTTTCAGCGAAGACGGATTTTGCGCACAATTAACTGAAATTGTCGAAACAAAGCGGCGACAGCGCGTGTCTAATCGTTATAATGGAATCTATGTGAGTGCATTTATATTATTGACATGGCCACGCGCTTTTTCGTTCCGCGCGGCGCGTCTTTTGCGATTCAAGGGAGGGGGGTGGCATGGGGCGATGGACAATGCGACTGACGGCCTGGCTGCTGGCGCTGACGGTTCTTTTTTCGGGGCTGGCGTGGGCTGAGGAAGATATTCCGGCTGACGAGAGCGACGATTATGAGGCGACGCTTCAAAATGAGCCGAAGGTGACCGTGTCCCAGAAAGAGCTGGCCGTGACGCCCGGTCTGGATCCCGACTGGACGAATATTCTGCTGGCTGGCTCGGATTCGCGCGGAGGCAGCGGCTACAGCCGAACTGACGCGATGATTATTCTTTCGATCAACACCAAAACGGCCGAGATCAAAATGACCTCGGTGATGCGCGATATCTGGACGCCCATGCACGGCCGCTCGCCTCAGAAGATCAACGCCTGCACCGTCTTTGGCGGGCCGACGCTGGCCATGCGCACGCTCAATGAGGATTTCGCGCTGAATATTGAGGATTATGTGCTGATCGACATGCAGGCGATCGAGGAAGTCATTGACATCATTGGCGGCGTGGAGATTGAAATCACCGAAAAAGAATATTATGCGCTGCGTTCTTCCAACAATGCGACCGACACGGCGCTGATTATCCCGCCGGACAGCTGGGGGCTGGTCACGCTGACCGGCGAACAGGCGCTGGCCTATGCGCGTCTTCGTGCCATTGACAATGACTATGAGCGCACGGCCCGCCAGCGGCGCGTGCTGATGGCCATTGCCCGTCAGGCGGGCGGCTTGTCTCTGGGCGATTTGACGACGCTGATCGTCCGCTGTCTGGACTATGTGGAAACCGACATTGATCTGGTTCAGCTGATTAATCTGGCGCGGGTGGGTATGGGCGCTGATCTCGATGCCGTGCAGGAGTTCCGTCTGCCGGTTGAGGGAACCTATACCAGCGGCGTAATGCCCGAAAACAAGCTGTGGGTTATTCAGCCTGATTTCGAGGTCAACGCCCAGGCGCTTCACGAGTTTATCTACGGCCCCCAATGACGTTATGCCCGTCCGGTCTGTGATCGGACGGGCTTTTGATTGAGAAACAGGGGCGTGCATGAAGGTAGTTTCCAATAAGACAGTATGAAAACATTACTGACATAGGGTAGCTGCCGTACAGATTTGAACGAGCAGGCACAGAATCGCCTTGAACTTATCATTGAGCAAATGAAAGCCGCTGAGGCCGTAATGGAGGACATGAAGCAGCATAAATCAGATAGCATGGGTGGGAGCTATGAACAGTATTCGCAACCGAGCAGAGGAGATTATTTTGCGAGAAATGATCTACGAGGAGGATGCGGTCTGAGAATCCTGAAGAATCTTGGTACGGCAACATTGAGCCAACTGAGTATGACGTGTCCTCTTGCAAGGAATATAAAAGGTGGTATCTCCTGTTTTTATAATATCAATCTGATCTTTACTTTTTTGCGTGAGATTTGACTTCGGAAACGACCAAACCACTCAGCGCGATCAGGGCCATAACGTTGGGAATGACCATAAGCTGATTAAAGGTATCCGTCAGTTCCCAAACCAGATCATTGGAAAGCAGGGAACCGAGGAAGATGAACACGACGGAGACGATGGAATAGAGCTTATCGGCCTTCTTGCCAAAGAGATAATGCACATTGATGCGGCCAAAGAGATTCCAACCAATGATGGTGGAGAAGGCGAAGAACAGCAGGCAAATCGCGACAAAACCATTGCCCAGTACATCGCCGAATACGCTGGAGAAGGCAATCTGAGCCATGTTCGTCTTGGAAACGCCATCCGCCAAGCTGCTTGCGAGAATACCGTTACCAGCATAGAGCGTGGAAATAACGACCAATGCGGTCATAGTCAGAACGATGAAGGTATCAATAAATACGCCGATCATCGCAACAACACCCTGTTCATGGGGCGTTTTGACATTCGCGAGGGCGTGCGCGTGAGGGGTAGAACCCATACCAGCCTCATTGGAGAACAGGCCGCGCTTTGCGCCCTGACTAATGGCCTGCTTGATGGCAAATCCGACGCTGCCGCCGATGATGGCATTGGGCTGGAAGGCATAACGGAAGATCATTCCGATGGTTTCCGGAATATACTTGATACGCGCGACCAGAACGATCAGGGCGCCCAGAAGATAGAGCGCAGCCATTACGGGAACGAGCTTCTCGGTAACGGAACCGATGCGCTGAACGCCGCCAATGAAGATCAATACAGCGATAATGGAAACAACGAGACCCATGACCCAGGTGGGAATACCGAAGGCGTTGTTGCAGGCTTCACTGATGGAATTGGACTGTACCATGGAGCCCATGAAGCCCAGCGCGAGAATGATTGCAACGGAGAAAAAGCCAGCAAGGAACTTGCCAAACTTGCCCTTGAAAGCCTTCTTGATGTAGTACACGGGGCCGCCGGCAACGCTGCCGTCCGCGTGAACTTCGCGTGTCTTCTGTGCGAGAACCGCTTCAGCGTAAATGGTAGCCATGCCAAAGAAGGCGATGACCCACATCCAGAAGATTGCGCCAGGTCCACCGACCAGAATTGCGCCGCAAGCGCCAACGATGTTGCCAGTACCAACCTGAGCCGCGATTGCGGTGGTAAGCGCTTGGAAGGAGCTCAAACCGCTCTTGTGCTTCTTGCCGGACATGGAAAAGTTGCCGAATACATGGCGCATACCTTCGCCAAACCAGCGAATCTGCACGAAGCGAGTCCGAATGGAGAAGAATAAGCCGCAACCAATCAGCAGAACGATCAAAATGTAGTCCGAGAGATAAAGATTGATGGTTTGTACGATCTTGAGCAATGCGTCCATGTTTTCAAGCCTTTCGTAAAAAAATTAAGGTCATTATCGATTGATAATGACCTTGAAAACATAGTTGTATGCTGCGATAATGCAACAAATGAAACTCTGTCCTTTTGCCTGAGAGATTCACGCTTTCACGCTTGCCCCTTCGGCCTCCGTATCAAAACGGATGTCTCCAAAGTCTTTATTCGTTCACAGTCCTCATCCTTGCGGATACCTGAGAGTGTTACTCCTTCGGTTACGGTTTAGCCGTATTTCCTGCAAACTTCATTATGTATGAAACTAACTCAAATTATAGCACTGATATTTTCAACATGCAAGTAAAGTTCATGTGAAATAAAACCAATACGTGATTATATCAAATGATATTCTTCGTTGAATCCATAACCGATGCAGACTGCGGAGTATTTCACAAAGGCGAGCACAAGAAATGCTTCGCATACGAAGCGC
>CAYOTH010000104.1:0-6397 GCA_964406835.1 uncultured Oscillospiraceae bacterium | reverse complement strand
ATATGGCACCATAGCCAAGTGGTAAGGCAAGGGTCTGCAAAATCCTGATGCTCCGGTCCGAATCCGGATGGTGCCTCCATTATCAGATCCGATTTATTTCGGATCTGATTTTTTGATATACAGCGCTATTTTTTAGATTATTCGTCGGCATTATTGGGATTGAGGCGAAGGGTCTGTCGGCCGATCAGGGCGCATAAGCTTTTTGGGCGGATGATGGATACAAAATACGCTGGAGTGGCGAAATGGCAGACGCAGGAGACTTAAAATCTCTCGGAGCGATCCATACGGGTTCGAATCCCGTCTTCAGCATAACGGGACTTGCAAGGCATAATTCGCCTGCGAGTCCCTTATTTTCTATGCCGGCCAAACAGGCGCTGTAAAGGGCTTTAGTCCGTACTCTAAAGCTTACGGGAACCGGGGAAATGGCCGGTGATCGATCGCGGATAGGGCGCAATGGCCACTTGAATGAATCCCCGAGAAGGGCGACAGGCGATAAGACCTTGTAAGACTGAGCTAAACCGGTGGTTTGGCGGGTGTTTGTGATTTTGAAGGAGCAAAAAGGTAGATGGAAAAGAAAGGGATTTTTGAAAAGCGCTGGGTCACGCCGCTTTTAATGTTGCTGGTGGGCGTGGTGCTGGGGGCGATTTCGCGCCTGCTGGATGTGTATACGCAGAATTTGGGCAATATGTTTTCTCAATTGGCCATTTGGATTCTGATTGGGACGCTGATCAGCCTCTACAGCAAGACGCCCCGTTGGGCGGCGGTTCATGTGCTGAGCTTGTGTTTGGGTATGCTGATTGCCTATTATACGGCGGCAGCGTTTATGCGCGGCGTGTATAGCTGGCCGTTTATCATTGGCTGGACGATCTTTGCCCTGTGTACGCCGCCGCTGGCGATGCTAGCCTGGCGCGCCGGACGCCGGGATAAGCTGGGACGGCTGCTGGCTGTGGGCATTGTGCTGTGCTCGGTTTTGTCGAGCGTGGTGATTTTTGATGGCTTCAGAATTTATGACGTGGTGATTGACGGGGCGCTGATTTACTTTCTGTTCCTGAAGAAGCCGGAGCGCGCCTGAACCGGAATTTGGCTGATTTAACAAAATGCGCATGAATCCTTCTGTCTGAAGGTATTGTCTAATAGACAAAGAACCTTTCAGGGTGGGAGGCGGTTCATGTGAAAAAATGGGCCAGAGTGGGCCGGGGACTGCTTAGGCTATTGAGCGGCGTGGCTGGATTTGGGGCTGTGCTTGTTCTTCTGGATGCGCGCTATAGCCTGACAGAAGAGGAAGCACTGGTCGTGGCGCTGATTTATGGGGCGCTGTGGGCTGCGGTGCGCTTTCTTTTTAAACGTCTTTCCGATCGGGCGGCGCGCAGGATGCGCCGGATTTTAGGCGGGGCGGCGCTGCTCTGGCTGGGCTGGGCGCTTGAGGTGAGAGGCGGGGCCGTGCTGATCGTCATGGCCGTCTATGCGGCGGTGTTGGGCCTGCGGGCGTGGCGAGCGAATCAGCGATCAGCCGCCCAGGCGCGAAGGCTTGAGCCTCGGCCGGAAAAGGCCTTGCCAAAAGAGTGCGGTGATCAGCCTGTTCTCACGTGCGTTGGGCCGAAAAAGTGCGTCAGGCGTTTTCTGGTGGTCGGTGTGCTGCTGCTTTCGGGCGCTCTGCTGCTGGGAATGCGGCTGGCGCGGCCTGCGCCCATTCCGCAAGCGCTGACCGTCTTTGCGCAGAAATATCCCGAGGCGGCTCAATTTGTCGCCGATTATCCGCGCTGTTATAACAGGCATCCCTCCCGGGATATTTCGCAGGAGGTGGCCGAAGGCGGCGTGCCGCTGTTTATTCAGTGGGATAAGCGCTGGGGCTATGAAGATTATGGCGGCAATTTTCTGGGCGTCAACGGCTGCGGGCCGACCTGCCTGTCGATGGTGGTGTGTGCGCTGACCGGCGACGATACGGCGGATCCCTACGCTGTGGCCTGCTATTCGGAAGCGATGGGCTATTACACGCCCGGCTCAGGCACGTCTTGGGCGCTGATGACGCAGGGCGCGGCGCATTATGGACTGTCGGCTTGCAGCGGGCAGGTTTCTGCCGATTTTATTCTGGAGGAACTTTCGGCGGGACGGGTGCTGATTGCTTCCATGAAGCCGGGCGATTTTACCTACACCGGCCACTTTATCGTGCTGACCGGGTTGGACGAGGCGGGGCGTGTGACGCTTAACGATTCCAACAGCCCTCTGAACAGTGCCCAAAGCTGGGATGTTGAAACGCTGGTCGCACAGATGAAGGGCGTATGGAGCTACTCGCTGGACGAATGAAATAATTTGATGAAAGAGGTGTATTTTATGAAACTGGCTGAAGCGCTTCAGGAGCGAACGGATCTGAACCGATGCATAGCGCGTCTGAGAGAGCGGCTGGATAACAATGTGGTGATGCAGGCGGGGGTGGAGCCTGTCGAGGCCCCGAGGCCCTGCTGCGCGAGCTGGATGAGGCGCTTGAGAGAATGCAGTACCTTGTGATGGCGATCAACCGGACAAATATGCAATCGATTGTGGACGGAAAGCCGCTTTCAGACGAGCTGGCGCGGCGCGATGTTCTGAAACTGCGACTGGGTATACTGCGCGATACGGTCAATCGGGCCAGCAATCTGACGCAGCGTTCGCGTGGCGATGAGATTCGTCAGCTGGCGGCGGTGGATGTGCGTGCGCTGCAAAAGCAGTGCGATGCGTTGAGTCGGGATTATAGAATGCTGGACAATCGCATTCAGGCGGCCAACTGGTCCATTGAGCTGATTGAGGGCTGACAAAGCGGCTGAAATGAGGCGGACAGTGGTAGTCGGGCGGGCGAATATCACTCCTGCTGCGGGGCAAGGTGGCGATTTATGGCCGGCGTGATGAGGCGCGCTGCGGAGGTTCGATCCCTTCGTGATATCGTGATCCTCAGTATCGTTACAGGCGCATTGAGACGGGGCATTGTAACAACCGGATATTGACGCACGGCGAGGGCGGGAACGGAGCTTTTGTCTGCCAAGACACTGTTTTGAGGGAATGTCCTTGTATGAGGCCACGAATGGCGAACGTGAAGGGCTTTATGTGAATGAGCAGGGGCCTAATCTGGAAGGGAGAAGGAAGGTTCATGAACAATACGACGCGCTTTGACGGAAAAGGCGACATTTATGCCAAGGTTCGGCCCGGCTATGCGGCCGAGCTGTTTGAGTATATCCGGCATACACTGTCCCTGAAGCCGGGTAGCGCTTTTGCGGATGTCGGTTCCGGCACGGGGATTTTCAGCGCCTCTCTTCTGGCGTGCGGATATCGCGTGTATGCCGTTGAACCGAATGCCGATATGCGCAGAAAGGCCGAGGAAAAGCTGTCGGCTTGCGAAAGCTTTTTTTCGGTGGACGGCACGGATGCAAACACCACGCTTCCGTCTCAGAGCGTGGACTGCGTGACCGCGGCTCAGGCCTTTCACTGGTTTGACGCGCAGGCCTTTAAAAAGGAATGCAGGCGTTTGCTTAAGCCCAACGGCAAGGTCATCATTGTGTATAATACCCGCGATGAGCAAAGCGGATGCAGCCAGGCGCTTGCCGATATTCATCGTCGGTATTGTCCGGCGTTTCAGGGCTTTTCAAAGGGAATAAACGACGAACAATGCCGGGCTTTCTTTGAAGGCCGGTGCGATGTTTTTCGGGTGGACAACAGTCAAAGCTATGACCGTGAGGGGTATGTCGGTCGCGCTCTATCTTCGTCCTATTCTCTGCGGGAGGGTGACGAAGGATATGCGCCGTATCTTGAAGCACTTTATCGGCTCTTTGAGATGTTCTCCGAGCGGGGAAGGTTGGTTGTGCCGATGCAGACCGTGGCCTATATCGGCAGCTTATAACAGATGAATGGTCAAGTGCCGCCTGCTCATCGCACAATGCGAAAAGCAGGCGGCTTTGCTTATATGAAAAAGCCTCCGCACTGAAACGAAGTGCGGAGGCAAAGCCTTTTAGAAAAGATCAGGCGCCCTCGGCAATGCCCAGAATGACAATGCCGGCAATGGCGGTGAAAATGGTCACATAGTGCTTGAAGGAAAGATGTTCGCGCAGGAAAATGCGGCTCCAGAGCACGGAGAGCAGGCAGTAGGCCGAGATCATGGGCGCGGCGGCAATGGGGTTGCTGCTCAGCGCGTAGATATAGGCGAACTGGCCGGCCGTTTCGAACACGCCGCCTGCCAGCTTGGGCAGCTCACGCTTTACCGTCAGCTTTTCGTGCTTGATGAAGATAACGTAGATGAACGAGCAGGCAGCCATGAAGAGGAAGGTCAGCTCATAGGCGACGTTGGCGACCGATTCATCCAGCGTTTCGAGCACGATCGTGTCGGCAAATCCGCCGGCGGCATCCAGCAGACAGTAGATGACGGGCAGCATCAGCGCCAGCAAGCTGCGCGTGTACTTGATGTTGGAGAGGCTTTCGCGCATGGCGCGGACATCCTCATCCTCTCGCATTTCGACAAAGCCCAGGCCGATGACACCGATGCAGATCAAAATGACGCCGCTCAGCTGCAGGCTGCTCAGCCTTTCACCCAGGAAGAAGAAGCACATGATCGACACCAGCGCGCCGGAGCAATTGCAGACGGGCGAGGAAATCGACAGTTCAATGTAGCGCAGGCCGATATAGCCTATGGTCATAGAGCTGATGTAGAGCAGGGAAACCGGCAGATAGGTAAAAATGGCGCTCAGGTTGATTTCAACGCCGCCGATAAAGATTTCATAGCAGGCGTGAAGGCCCATGACCAGGCCGACAGCCATGACCATCTTCAGATGACTGTATTTGTCGTCGGGTTTTGAACCGATTTTGCTGAACAAATCGGAACCGCTCCAGCACAGAAGCGCAATCAGGGCAAGCCAGAACCACATGGGACACACCACTCCTTTGTGAATAATAACGCAAATAATCATACAGCCGGAAAAAGGAATTTCGCAAGAAAAGCTAGGTTAATCTTCAAAATTGTTTTCCTAAAAGAGGCCGGAAATTGACGGATTGATCTTTAAAAGGCCGCAATAGCGCTGCATTTGGGCGGCAATAATCCTCATAAAAAGAACATGAGTTTATTAAAAGATGAAAATAGCGCGCCGCGTGCTGGATAAGTGCGCAGAATGTGGTATAATAGAAGCGGTATACCAGAATATGCTGCCGGGGAGGGAAGACTATTCATGTTTGAATTAAACAGCCGCTTTGAGCCGCAGGGCGATCAGCCGCAGGCCATTGACAAGCTGACACAGGGCTTGCAGGACGGACTGCGCGATCAGGTGCTTTTGGGCGTTACCGGATCGGGCAAGACATTCACCATGGCCAACATCATCAAAAAGGCGCAGCGTCCGGCGCTGATTATCGCGCACAACAAGACGCTGGCGGCGCAGCTGGCCGGTGAATTCCGCGAATTTTTCCCCGACAGCGCCGTGGGCTATTTTGTTTCTTATTATGATTACTATCAGCCCGAGGCCTACATCCCTTCAACGGACACGTTTATTGAAAAGGATTCGGCTGTCAACGATGAGATTGACCGGATGCGCCACAGCGCGACCTCCTGGCTGAGCGAGCGGCGCGACGTCATTATTGTGGCCTCGGTCAGCTGCATATACGGCTTGGGCGATCCGGCTGAATATGAGGGCCTGTCGATCTCACTGCGCGAGGGCGAGGAATGCGATCACGATGAACTGCTTTCGCGCCTGGCGGATATACAGTACGACCGCAACGATTTTGAGTTCAAGCGTTCAACCTTCCGGGTTCGGGGCGATGTGATTGAGATCATCCCGGCCAATTCTGAAAAGACTGCTGTGCGCGTGGAGTTTTTCGGCGACGAGATTGACCGGATTTCCGAGGTGGATGTGCTGACCGGGCGTGTTATGCGCCACCTCAAGCATGTGATGATCTATCCGGCATCGCACTATGCCACGTCGCGCGATAAGCTCGAGCACAGTCTGGAGATGATCGAGCGGGATCTTGAAGCGCAGCTGGAGGGCTTTCGGGAAAACGGGCGTCTGCTGGAGGCGCAGCGGCTAGAGCAGCGCACGCACTATGACATTGAGATGATGCGTGAAATCGGCTATTGCACGGGTATTGAAAACTATTCGCGCTATTTTGACGGCCGGAATGCGGGCGAGCCGCCCTTTACGTTGATGGACTATTTCCCGGAGGATTTCATCGTCTTTATTGACGAGGCACATGTTACGGTGCCGCAGATTCGGGCGATGTACAACGGCGACTATGCCCGAAAGCGCACGCTGGTGGATTACGGCTTTCGCCTGCCCTCGGCCTACGACAACCGCCCGCTCAGGTTCCATGAATTTGAAGAGCGCGTCCGGCAGGTGATTTATGTTTCGGCCACGCCGGGGCCCTACGAGCTGGAACGCGCCTCGCAGGTGGT
>CAYOTH010000103.1:0-6452 GCA_964406835.1 uncultured Oscillospiraceae bacterium | reverse complement strand
ATATGACGCTGGCCATGCTGGCAAGCGGCTTGGGCGGCGCGGTGTTTCTGTTCTATTTTTTGACGAAGCTGCTGCCCTGGATTCGCTACGGCCAGTATCTTTCGGATATCCGTCATGGCCGCGCGCATGACATCAGCTGCCGCTTCGTCTCTATTTCGCAGAGCGAGCGCATCAGCGACGGCGTGGCGTTTCACGAAATGATTATTCAGCTGGACGGCGCGAAGAATGCGGACAACGAGCGGCTTTTGCTCTGGGATGCGGACAAGACGCTGCCGCCCCTTGACAAGGAGCAGCCGATGCACATTCGAGCCTTTGGCAATTACATCATTGCGCTGGATGTGCTTTGAAGCGGGCAGGAAGGGAGCCTATAAGTTCATGGAAGAAAAGTGCGTGCTGGTCTGCGTTACCGGTCAAAAAACCTGTGAACGGCTGATTCAAGAGGGTAACAAGCTGGCCATCGAGCGCATTTTGGAATTGTCGGTCGTGCATGTGGCGCGCCGGGGTGCGGAGCTGTTGGGCAATTTCTCCGAGGCCGAGGCGCTGGAGTATCTGTTTCACGTCTCCACGGAATACGGCGCGGATATGACGGTGATTCGTTCCGACGAGGTGGTCAAGACCGTCGAGGATCATGCCTGCAAGGTGGGCGCGGCCGTTCTGGTGTTGGGCGCGCCGAGAATGGGTCAGCGTGATATGACGGCGGACATGAAAAAGCACATGCCTGATATGGATTTTCATATCGTCTATACGGATTAATCAAAACGCGTTTTGCTGAATGGAATTTCGGCAAGACGCGTTTTTTACGGCTTTCTTTGGGCTTTTCGTTCACGCCGAGGCGCGCTGGCACATAGTATGGGACGAAGAAGCGAAAGGGAGGCGGGATTTATGACGGAAAACACGCAGATAGCTTGCACGGCGGGCGAGGTCTATACCGTGCAGGCGGGTGATACGTTTGCCTCGATTGCACGCGCGCAGGGCATAACGGCCGGGGAACTGGCCGAGCTCAATCCCTATGTGGATGTGGCGCGATTAAGCGCTGGTCAGCTCTTGTGCGTGCCGGGCGGCACTCAGGAGGAGAGATGCCGGTCCGGCTATACGGCGGGAACGGTTCAGGCTGGGGAAACCTATGCCGATCTGCTCAAACGTTACAACATATCCTATCAGGCGTTTCGCCTGAGCAATCCTCATCTGGAACCGACGGCGCTTGTGGCCGGGCAACGCTATTGCGTGCCGCCGGAGGGGACGCGGCGCATTTGTCCGGGCGGGGCGAGCAGCTACATAATCGCCGAGGGTGAAACGCTGGATTCGCTGGCCGAGCGCCTGAACGTGACGGCGGGGCGTCTGTTGCGCCTGAACCCTGCACTGGCCCCCAGCGATTTTGAGGCGGGGCGGCAAATCTGCATTCTGGAGCGCACGGCCGAGGCCGAGTAAAGGGGAAAGATTTGTTATTTGCGCGTCCTGCCGATTGCGGCAGGACGCTCTTCTATGTTATAATGAAAACGAGGGTGCGCTGCGGCGCGCTTTTTCGATGAGATCACGAAAAAATACGAGAAGGAATCAGGCGGGTGAGGCAATGAAGCTGATATCTTGGAATGTCAACGGGCTGCGCGCGTGCGTGGGCAAGGGCTTTTTTGAGAGCATGGCGGCGCTGGATGCCGATGTCATTGCGCTTCAGGAAACAAAAATGCAGGAGGGCCAGTTCGATCAGACGCTCGAGGGCTATCATGCTTATTTTAACTATGCCGAGAAGAAGGGCTATTCAGGAACAGCGCTGTTTACGCGTGTCGAGCCGCTCAGCGTGCGCTTGGGCATCGGCTGTGAGGAGCACGATCACGAGGGGCGTGTTATCACGGCGGAGTATGACGATTTTTATCTGGTGGTCTGCTATACGCCCAATTCTCAACGCGAGCTGGCGCGCCTGGATTATCGCATGAACTGGGAGCGGGATTTCCGCGCCTATCTGTGTGCGCTTAACGAGGTTAAGCCGGTCATTCTGACGGGCGATCTCAACGTGGCGCATCAGGAGATTGACCTGAAAAACCCCAAGACCAACCGCATGAACGCTGGCTTTACCGATCAGGAGCGCGGGGAGATGACCCGCCTGCTGGAATGCGGCTTTATCGACAGCTTCCGCTATTTTCATCCGGACGAAACGGGGGCCTACAGCTGGTGGAGCTACATCCGGAATGCCCGGGCCACCAACGCCGGATGGCGCATTGACTACTTTATCGTTTCTGAAAAGCTGAAGGACAGGATGCGCGGCGCGTCCATTCACAATGAAATTTACGGGTCGGATCATTGCCCGGTGGAGCTGGAGCTGGCATGAACGTATACGATTTTGACAAAACAATCTTCCACAAAGACACTACGTTTGAGTTTTATCGCTGGTCACTGAAAAAGCGGCCGGGCATAGCGCGCCATTGGCCGGCTACGGCGCTGGCGGCGGTGAAGATGGCGCTGGGCCTGTGCGATAAGACAGCCTTTAAGCAAGTGCTGTTTCGCTTTTTGAGGGATATTCCCGATCCGCAGGCCGAGCTTGAACGCTTCTGGGATGAGAATATGGCCTTGATTCATAGCTGGTATCTCGATGCGCATCGTCCGGATGATGTGGTGATTACGGCCTCGCCGGCTGATTTTGTCGCGCCGGCTTGCCGCAGGCTGGGGATCACGCATTGCTTTGGCTCGCCTGTGGACATTAAAACTGGCCTGTATTCCGGCAAAAACTGTGATGGTGCGCAGAAGGTGCTGGTCTTCGAGGCGGCTTATCCGGGCGCGGCAGTCGAAAACTTTTATTCCGATTCGCTGCATGATACGCCTATGGCGCAGCGCGCACAGAAGGCCTGGCTGGTGACGGGAGAGCGGCTCGAGCCCTGGCCGAAGAAGCCGTGAACGAGATGCAGGCCTTTTTGAAAGGCCAGGCTGACGAGGTCTATGCGGCGTTTCAAAGGCGGATTTTGCCCGGCACGCCGCGTATCCTGGGCGTGCGCATGGGCGCGCTGCACGCCTATGTTCGCGCGGCCCTGAAGGACGGGCGCTGGCAGAGCTGGCCGTTTCCTGGGGCGGAGGCCTCATATGAAGAGATGATGCTCTATGGGCTGGCGCTTTGCAGGGCTTTGATGCCCTTTGAGGAGCGAACGCGTCGCCTTGAGCGTTTCGCGGCGCGCATTGACAATTGGGGCGTGTGCGACAGCTGCTGCGCCGCGTGCCATTTTCTGCGCGAGGACCGGCAGCTGTCGTTTTTGTGGCTGAAGACGCTTCTAAAAAGCGATCGGCCGTTTACTGTTCGCTTTGCACTGGTTTGCTTTTGCGATCATTTCGTTCGGGAGAGCGGCTGGACGGGGCGTGTGCTCGAGGCGGCCTGTCAGGCGGGCTGTCCGCAGGACTATTACGCGCGTATGGCGCTGGCCTGGCTGCTGGCCGAGGCGGCGTCGGTAGAGGCGGAGGCTGTGGCTGTCTGGCTGCGGGATGATCGGCTGGCCGCCTTTGTCCGCACGCAGGCAGCGCGCAAAATCGGCGAATCGCGCAAGATCAGCGCCCCGGTCAAGATCAGGCTGCGCGAGGCCGCGCAATCCGTTAGACAAATCACCCTATGAGGGACACGAAGGAGAAGACGCGATGAAAATACTGATTATCCGACATGGCGATCCGGATTATGCCATCGATTCATTGACCGAAAAGGGCTGGCGCGAGGCCGAGCTGTTGGGCGAGCGCCTTGCAAAGCTGGATATTACCGCGATGTATGCCTCGCCGCTGGGGCGGGCGCGGGACACAGCCAAGCCGCTTCTCAAGCGATTGGGGCGCGAGGACGAGCTGCGCATTCTGCCTTGGCTGCATGAGTTCCGTGGCACGGTGGTCAGCCCCTTTGACGGGCAGAAGCGCATTCCGTGGAATTTGGCGCCGCAGTACTGGACGCATCAGGAAAAGCTCTTTGACAAGGATCACTGGCTTGAGGATCCGCTGATGGCCTCGGGCAATACGGCTGAAATCTACCGGGAAACCTGTCAGGGAATGGATGCACTGCTCGAGGAATACGGCTATCATCGCGACGGCTATCTTTTCCGCTGCGAGGAAAACCGCGAGGATACCATTGTGCTGTTCTGCCATTTCGCGCTGGGTATGGCGCTGATCGCCCATATGACCGGCGTGGCGCTGCCGGTGATGTGGCAGAGCTTCTTCCTGCCGACCAGTTCGGTCACGACGCTTGTGACGGAGGAGCGCATTCCGGGCGAGGTGTTCTTTAAGTGTATGCAGATGGGGGATACGTCGCATCTGTATGCGGGCGGCGAGCCGGTGTCTCGCTCCGGTCTCTTCCTTGAAAAGCTTGTGCCGGAAAAGGAGGGGGAGGTCAATGCCGCAAGATAAGAAGCTGAGGCGCGGCTTTACGCTGCTTGAAATGCTCTATTGGACGATCTGCGGTTCGTTTAACACCTATATGGTCTCGTTTTTGACGTCCACGCGCGGCGTCAGTGCCTCGACCGCCGGGCTTTTGCTGGCTTTGGCGATGGCCAGTGCCTGCGCCGGTCAGTTCGTCATAGGCTCTTTGTGCGACCGGCGGCAGAATAACCGCGTTGTTTTCGCCGCGGGCATGGCGCTGATTATTCTTTTGCAGCTGGCGATCTATTTTTCACCCTCGCTGTGGCTGTTGGGGCTGTGCTATATCGCGCTGGGCTTTGTGCAGCAGTCGCTGGCCTCAGTGCTGGATACCTGGCTGATTCGCAGCTTTCCCGATGATCCCAATGCCTATTCGCCCATTCGCGCGTTGGGTAGCCTGTCCTATGCAGGCATGATGGTGATTATGGGCTTTTCGATTGAGCACATCGGACATGTCGTTATGCCGGTCTATTCGTCGATTCTGGCGCTGCTGGGTATAGGAGTTGCCGTGCGTATGCCGGAAATTCCGCCGCTGCCGGTGGAACAGGGCGTGCGCCTGAGCGGCGGAGGTCTCAAGGCGCTGCCACCGGTGGTGTGGCTATTTATCGCTAGCATGGGCATTATGGGTACGGCCAATATCCCGCTGCTCAATCTTAATCTGCTGGTGCTGGAGAACGTGGGCGGCACGGTATCGGCCATGGGCATTGCCACGGCGTTTAACACGGTGGCAGAGTTTCTGGTTATGCGCTTTCCGCAGCCCTTCAGCCGCCTAAGCGCGCGGGGACAGATGCTTCTGGCCGGAGGAATGTATGTTTCCTCGACGCTGGTGATGGCCTTTGCCGGAAGCGTTTGGGTGCTCTGCCTGGTCTATTTTGTCAATGGCGTCGGATACGGATTGATTCTTCCGGCGCGCCGCCGCTTCGTCAATGAGGTCACGCCGGGCTATGCGCTCAACCGGGTGCATTGTCTGGGGGATATGAGCTATTCGAACTTCGGCGGACTGCTGGGCAACCGCGTGGGCGGGCTGCTGATCGATGCGCACGGCGTGCGGGCCATGGCCTGCGTCAGCGTGTGTATACAGTGCCTGAGCGTGGCCATGATCGCTTCATTTAAACGCATTTCCCCGCGAAATACCCGGGATACGGAAAATATATCGTAAACTTTCGTTAAAATGACTTGACGAGCGCGCCATATTTCCGTACAATAGCCTTTGTCGTTCATCGAATAAATGATGTGGAAGGGGTTTATCCAAGTGCTTGAGAAGATCTTTCATCTCAAAGAGAACGGAACCAATGTCCGCACGGAAGTGATCGCCGGCCTGACGACGTTTTTCGCCATGGCTTACATCATTTTCGTCAATCCGAACTATCTTTCTGCCGCCGGTATGGAATACACCGCAGTTCTGGTTGCGACCTGCGTCTCGGCTGGTATCGGCTGCTTCCTGACGGCGTTTCTGGCTAACGTGCCTTTTGCGCAGGCTCCGGGCATGGGCCTGAATGCGTTCTTTACCTATACGGTTTGCTTCGGCATGGGCTACACCTGGCAGCAGGGCTTGACGATTGTTCTGCTCTCCGGCGTGCTGTTTTTGATCATCACCGTTTCTCCGTTGCGCGCGAAGATCATTTCTTCGATTCCTGCGCCGCTGAAGAGCGCCATCAGCGCGGGCATCGGCCTGTTCATTGCCTTCATTGGCATGCTGAACGCCGATATCGTCAAGTTGGTCGGCGACACGGTGGTGGACGGCGTTATTGTGGCGACCGACTACTCCGATATGGGCGCGATCACCTCGGCCGGCCCGCTGCTGGCTCTGATCGGTGTTGTGATCACCGGCATCCTGATGGCCTGGAAGGTCAAGGGCGCCATGGTGATCGGTATCATTGCCACCACCATCATCGGCATTCCCATGGGCATTACGAAGATGCCCGAATCGGCCACGATGTCTGCGGCCAGCATGACGGCGACGATGTTCAAGTTCGATTTCCCCGGCCTAGTGAAGGTTGGCCTGCTGCCTCTGGCAACCTCGGTTGTGACCTTTGCCATGTGCGACTGCTTTGACACGGTCGGCACCCTGATCGGCACGGCCG
>CAYOTH010000102.1:0-6461 GCA_964406835.1 uncultured Oscillospiraceae bacterium | reverse complement strand
CGCTGGAGCTGTGCCCCTACAACATCAAAGTCAACGCCATCTGCCCCGGCAACTTCCTGGACGGCCCGCTGTGGATGGATCCGGTGCGCGGCCTGTTCGTGCAGTACCTCAACGCCGGCAAGGTTCCCGGTGCTAAGACCGTCGAAGATGTCAAGCGCTACTACGAGTCCAAGGTTCCCATGAACCGCGGCTGCTTCCCGGCCGACGTGGCCCGCGCGATCTTCTACGCCGTCGAGCAGAAGTATGAGACCGGCCAGGCCATCCCCGTCACCGGCGGCCAGATCATGCTCAACTGATCCCATAAAAAATCAGACTCCGCAGGATTTTTATCTCCTGCGGAGTCTTTTTTGCCTTCTTAGAGCGAAAAGCCTTAAAAAGCGCAGGCTTTCGATTTCCCGAAGGATTGAAAAATGGGAACACCCTTAAATTCAGGCTGTTTGCCATGTGACGGCGGAATAACGCCGTTGGCAAAAGCAGGCTTAGGCGCATCTTATCGCGAGAAGACCTCCAAATCGCCGCGCGCATACACGCCGATTTCATAGGGCGGGCGCAGCGTATGCCCGGTCAGCATCACATGATCGTCCGGCAGCTGGAATTCGATCACACCGTCGCAGAGGATCACCTGCACATCAAAGGCCGCGCGGCACCATCCGGCCTGCGTCATCTGCATGGCGCGGGCGGTAGAATTAATGTTGTTAGCACCGCGCATGAGCATGGCTGTTTCATAGGCGCTATCCCACTCCAGGCGAATGCGATCATCTCCGCCTCGAATTTCCAGCCCATAGGCCATGTTCTCGCTCTGCGGGCTGAGCGTCAGCTTCATGGAAAAGGCCTGCTGCGTGTGGGCCAAAGGGGCCGACGCACTGCCCAGCCGCACTTCCAACGTTCTGTGAGGCACGGAGAGCGACTGCACGCGCTCGGGCTGAATCTCCTCGATAAAGCGCGCGCCCAGCGTACCATCGGCGCGGGCAATCAGCTCATGCGTCACCAGCCGCCCCGCCCACGGCCCGTCGGTCACCCAGCCGGTTACAAGGCGCTTGTCGCCCAGCATTGCTGTTTTGGGAACGCGGCATTCCGGGCAATCGAGCACATCCTCGTGCAACCGCCGCCACGGGCCAAACGGCTTGTCCGAGACGACATAACGTGCCGTCAGCTGATTGGAATACACCAGATAGTAAAGATCGTTCAGCTTAAAGTAATCGCTGCACTCCGGCTGATCGTCCAAACCCGGCACCAGCATGGGCTCCCGCTGCGTCCAATCGATCAGGTTTTCGCTGGTCAGATGCGCCAGACAGCCGTCACGCTGGCCCAATTCAGGCAGCGAGGTGGTTACCATCATATGATACAGCCCTTCCTCGCCAAGCCAAACCTTGGGATCGCGCGCCGAAGTCGGCTCATAGGGCGCGCTCAGCTCAAAATAGCAGTCGCTTTTGACAAAGTGAATGCAGTCCTCGCTCTCAGCCCAGGTCAGGCGCGCCGGTGAACCATCCGACATGCGCACGGCATAGAACGCATACACGCGTCTGTCCTTTTCGATCATCGAGCCGGTGCAGATCGAGCCCTCCCACTGCGCGTCAATGCCCAGCGCAATGGGGTGCTGTTTCCAATGACGCCAGTCCTTCGTAGACAAA
This sequence comes from uncultured Oscillospiraceae bacterium, assembly GCA_964406835.1. Classification (GTDB taxonomy): domain Bacteria; phylum Bacillota; class Clostridia; order Christensenellales; family Aristaeellaceae; genus Firm-10. The sequence continues at coordinate 4,830 of CAYOTH010000102.1, read as the reverse complement.
TGCGCCCACTGATGCGCGCCCAGCCCTTTCTTGCTGCGATGATGCCGCCGGTCAAACAGGCAGAACAGATGATATTCGCCGCCAAATTCAAAGGGCATACAATCGCCAAGGGCCGTATTATGGCCGGGCAGCGTGAAATACTGCGCCGAGCCTTCAAAATCGATGGTCTCATCCGGTGCAAAGGCCGTCACCGCCGTCAGCTCTGCCGGGGACGAAGACGTCAGATCCCACGTCCCCTCTACCTTCAAAAAGCCCAGCGGCCATTCCTCGTCAGCCAGCACGCCGCCGACATACAGCCGCACAAGGCATTCGCGCCATTCCAGGCGCACATCTCCCGCAGCGCCCGGCGCATCCAGCGTAAATGCCAGCGGCGCTTCGCTGCCAAAGCGCTTGAGCGCGCCCTCCCAATACGTTTGAAGGCACGCATGAACGCCGCCCTCATCGGCCCAGAGGCGCACCATCTCCTCGCCTTGGCAGGACAGAGAGGCCGCCTGACCCGGCATCAAACCACGAATCATCAGCGCCCAGCCGCCCGCAATCGGCTCGTATTTCATAATTTTTCCTCCTGCAAACAAAGCATTGGTTCTGTTTTTAAAAAAGGGCGACCTGATGCCGCCCTTAAAAATCTTTTAAATCCACAAAACGCCAGCTTTGGCCGCCTTCAGGCCTGAGGCGTGGTCTTGATCAGCAGATTAAAGTCGCGCGGCAGCGTGGCATCCACCCAGAACAGCGCATAGCTTTCGCCGCTGCCCACAAGCAAGCCCTCGGCATTGCGCACGGGATAGGTGATCTGAGCGCCCTCAACCACCTCATAGACGGCATTGCGCACCTTTTCGCCCGCGCTCTCCGCCACCGAGTCCAGCGCCAGCAGCTCCCGGCGGCCGTTGTTTTCACGCCAGCCCACCAGCGCCACAATATGCCCCACGCGCAGATTGCACAGCGCGGCATTGCCCGCCTTCATGTGCTCCCACAGCCGCTCGTGATCGTTCAAAAGCCCTTCGCCCTCATAGAGAAAGCCGCACCGGGCCGCATAGCCGTTCTTCATCATGCCATCCAGCATAACCGGACGATCGGTTCCGTCATCGCCCCGGCCGCCCACGGCCACCGACACCTCGGCCACCTCGTCCGGGTCAAGGCGCAGATCGTGCATCCATTCAACAGCGTGCGTCAGCGCGAAAATGCCGCAGCCCGAAGAGGACAGCGTGCCGCCATTGTGCTCGTATTCATAGGGATGCGTCCAGTCGCGGCTCTTCTGATTGCAAAAGCGAATCGTGCGTCCCAAGCAGTTCATCAAACAGGTTTTTTCGGTATATTGCATGTGTTTTTCTCCTCTTTCTGTCGTTTATCCCCGGTCAATCGTCGCTATGGCATGAAAGTTCTCGTCCAATCCCTCAACGATATGCTCAATTTGGCGGCGCAATTCATCCTCGCTACCCGCCACGTTATAGGGAACAACCACGTCAAACGTCACCTCAACGCGCCCCGCACGATCCTCCACGCGAAAATCATGCAGCCGGATGCGCGGATCAATCGCCTGCGTCAGGACGTCGCCAACGCGGCTTCTCAGGTAGGTCGTTCGACAATCGCCCGCCACCACCGGATCCATGTGAATGACGGCCTCGCAGTCCAGATCGCGCTTTAAGCGCTGCTCCAGCAGGGTAATCTCATCGTGCATCAGCAGAATATCGCCGTCCGAAGGCACCTCGACATGCAGCGAAATCATCCGCCGTCCCGGCCCGTAATCATGCACAATCAGATCATGCAGCCCGCTCACGCAACGGGTTTGCAGCGCCTCCCGCCGAATGCGCTCCACCAGCGTCGGATCGGGCGGGCCGCCCAGCAGGGGATTAACGGTATCCCGCGCTGCCCCCAGCCCCGAAATGATAATAAACAGCGAAACCAGCAGGCCGGCCCAGCCGTCGGCATCCAGACCCGTTGCCCGGGCCAGAAGCATTGCGGCCAGCACCACGCCTGTTGAAACCGCGTCGCTCAGACTGTCAGCCGCCGCCGCCTTCATCATTGAAGATTCCAGCTTGGCCGACAGCAGGCGATTATAGCTCCACATATATCCCTTAACCAGCACGGAGACAATCAATATGCCGACCGTCAGCGTCGAAAATGCCACTTCTTCGGGCGATACAATCGCCTCAACGGACGATTTGAGCAGCTCAACGCCCATGAGAATAATCATCATGGAGACGATCAGCCCGGCTACATATTCAATGCGCCCATGCCCAAAGGGATTAACGGTATCCCGCGCTGCCCCCAGCCCCGAAATGATAATAAACAGCGAAACCAGCAGGCCGGCCCAGCCGTCGGCATCCAGACCCGTTGCCCGGGCCAGAAGCATTGCGGCCAGCACCACGCCTGTTGAAACCGCGTCGCTCAGACTGTCAGCCGCCGCCGCCTTCATCATTGAAGATTCCAGCTTGGCCGACAGCAGGCGATTATAGCTCCACATATATCCCTTAACCAGCACGGAGACAATCAATATGCCGACCGTCAGCGTCGAAAATGCCACTTCTTCGGGCGATACAATCGCCTCAACGGACGATTTGAGCAGCTCAACGCCCATGAGAATAATCATCATGGAGACGATCAGCCCGGCTACATATTCAATGCGCCCATGCCCAAAGGGATGCGTGGGATCAGCGCGCTTGCCCGAGAGGCGGAAGCCTATGAGCGTAATCAAAGACGAGCCCGCATCGGAAAGGTTATTAAAGGCGTCAGCCGTAACGGCAATGGAGCCGCTAAGAAGACCGGCCAGCAGCTTGAGCGCAAACAGCATAATATTAAGAGCGATTCCCCGCGCACCGGCCGCCGTGCCGCAGGCCAGCCGAACTGCCGGAGCGCCGGTCTTTTCATATGTTTTGACCAGACGGCCAAGCCTGAGCGAAAGCATATCAGTCCTGAAACCTCCTTGATTGTTTCATGCTATTATACGCTTGCTCTGCCCTGGACGCAACCCCTGCCGCAGCTTTTTTACACGCCGTCAGTGTCCTCAAACACCGCCTAAAGCGCATGGGGCCGCGCACGAATAATCAATCATTCGCACGCCGCCCCATCTCCTCTTTAAGCGTATTTCTTTCTCAGTCCATCCAAAAGCGCAAAGGCCTTGGGGCCGTCCACGCTCCAGTCCTTCCAGCCCGACTCAATGCTGACACGCTTGTCGTACTTTCCGGCCTGAAGCGCCTCAAAGATCACATCGTAATCGTTGTCATCATCGGCTGCCGGGAAATCACGGCCACCCTCGTTGCCCATCGAATGGCTGATATGCACGTGCTTGAGCTGCTTGCCCGCCTGCGTCAGCGCGCTGAAGGGCTCGTGGCCGCAGAGCATGTGATGCGTATCGCCCAGCGTGCCGATGTGCTCGAGATTGAGCATCGCGCTCATCAACGTGCCCTCAGTCACCAGGTTCATAATATTGCACTCAGCGCGGCGCAGCGGCTCGATGGCCACGTCGATACCATACTTTTCGCAGTATTCCTCGGCAATGGTCAAAAAGCGCGCAATCTGTCGCCAGGCCTCGTCCTGCGGCCAGCCCTCGGGAACGCCGCGCGCCGCGCCGCTGCCAAAAACAACCACCTGAACGCCCAGCTTGTGCGCACGGTCAAACGCCTTGTCAAGGTAGGCCCGAATCTGGTTTTCATCCACATCGGGGCCGGTCACCTTCACACGGCCCGGCAGCATGCCGTTGCAGGCCTCAACACGAATGGGCGCATCCTTCATGATGTCGCACTCGGCGGCATATTCCTCGTCGGTCAGGTCATGCAGCCAGCTCAGGCCGATCTCCAGAAAATCAAAGCCCGCCTCGGCTGCATTCTTTGCATCCGCGGGTCTTCCGCAAATTCCCAAACGAATCATCGTTTTTCCTCCTGCAATAAACGGGGCAAACCCTTCAAGGCTGCCCCGCTTTCTTTTATCGGTTACACTCAGTTGGCCTTGCTGCCGTAGGTGCCCTCAGTATCCAGCACGATGCTGACATCCTCCTTGCGGCGGGACGTCGCACGACGCTTGTTCAGCTCCTCGAGGAAGCGATCCTCATCCAGCGGCAGATCGACGGTTTCGCCCGTCCAGCTGGACAGATACATGGCATTGGCCAACGTCAGGCCGCGGATGCCCTCCACGCCCGAAGCCACCAGCGGCTCGCCGTTCATGATGTGCGCGGCGAAGGCACGCAGAACCTCGTTGTGCTGCGGATTGAAGCCGTCGGTCTCGATCTTGATCTTCTCGCAGGCCGGAGCGCCAAAGCCGTTCTTCCAGCCCAGAGAGAAATCCTGCTCGAACATTTCCAGCTTATACATGTACAACTCGTTGTTCTCGACAACCAGCTTGCCGCCGTCCAGCGTCACCTCAAATCGGTTGGTGCCGGGGCAGTCGCCGGTGGTGGTGATGAACACGCCGGTCGCGCCGTTGGCATACTCAACATAGGCCGTCACATCATCCTCGACCTCAATATTATGCCACTTGCCGGTATGGCAGAAGGCACGCACCTTGGTGGGCATGCCGCAGATCCACTGCCACAGGTCCAGATTGTGCGGGCACTGGTTCATCAGCACGCCGCCGCCCTCGCCCGACCAGGTAGCACGCCACGCGCCGGAATCATAGTAGCTCTGCGCACGATACCAGTCGGTGATAATCCAATTGGTGCGGCGAATCTGGCCCATCGAACCGGAATCGATGATTTCCTTCATCTTGCGATAGACGCAGTTGGTGCGCTGATTGAACATAATGGCATAGGTCGCCTTGCTGCGGGAAGCCAGCTCATTGACCTCGCGCACGGCCTTGGTGTAAACGCCCGCCGGCTTTTCGCTCAGCACATGGATATCG
>CAYOTH010000101.1:0-6540 GCA_964406835.1 uncultured Oscillospiraceae bacterium | reverse complement strand
ACCGCCTCTATTATATCAGAAAAGGACGCTTTTTGCGACCTTTTTTGACAGGCTGCGCGCCTAACAGCGCTTTCTATCCTTCTATTATAAACAATCAAAGCGCATTCGGCAAGAGGCAGTTTGTTCAAAATACCTGAGTTTATGGACAATCTTACAAAAAAACACGGCCTGAGCGTCTGCCCAAGGGCGAAACGTCAAGCCGCGTTGAATGCGCTACTGTGTTCAGGCCCTTTTTCAGGCCTTCTTTTCAAAGGAATGACCGCACTTGGAGCACTTGACCGTTACGTTGCCCACGCCGCGGGGCAGACGCAGCCTGAGGTGGCACTGCGGGCATTCGAAATAGACAAACTTCTTGCGGTTCTTAAAGCGCTCAACCGCCTGAGAGACCTTCTGCTTTGCCAGATAATAGCGCGTGGTGAACCAGGCGTTTTCGCGGCGGCGCGCCGAGACATTGCGCGAAAGCAGGCGAAACAGCGCCCAAATCCACACTGCCGTGCTCAAAAGGCTCCAAAGCGCCCAGTTCATCAAGCTGCCCAGCAGGCTCAAAATCACTGCCGTCCAAATCAGCACCAGGCCCAGCTGATCGGCGCCATGTCGGCCCTGCATAAAGCGCGCAAAGCTCATTTTTAATTTATTCCAGAAAGACATCCTCTTCAACTCCCATTCCCAATTTATGGGCTTATTTTAACACGCAAATATCACCACGATGTGAACGAAGCCCCGATTTAAGAAAAATCTGCGTTAAGCATTTGCTTAATCCGGCTTTTGCCGCACGGGATTCATAATTTCATGGTAGAATAAGCTCATCAACTCAGAAAGCAGGGAGTGTAACGCGCATGTACGGCTATGTATCGATCAACCGGGAAACGCTCTCCAAGGAGGATTATGCCCGCTTCCGGGCCGCCTACTGCGGGCTGTGCCGCACGCTCAGCGCCCGGTTCGGCCAGCTGAGCCGCCTGACGCTCAGCTATGACATGACGGTCATGCAGCTCTTGCTCTCCTCCCTCTACGAAACAGCAGAGACGACCGGCCGGGAGCGCTGCCCCGAGCGGATCGTGCACCCGCACGAATACGTCTGCGGAGAATGCGCCGATTACGCCGCCGACATGAGCATCATTCTGGCCTATTATAAATCGCTCGACGACCTCAGCGACGAACCCAAACGCCGCTCTCCCATTCCCCGCCGACAGCTTGAGCGCAGCTTTGCCGCCGTACAGGCGCGCCATCCTCAAAAGTGCGCCGTCGTGGACGCGCTCTTTCGCGAAAGCAGTCGGCTTGAACGCGAGGAGCCGGACAACATCGACGCGCTGGCCAACTGCACGGGCGGCATCATCGCCGCGCTCTATGCCTGGCGCGAGGATTTCTTCTCCCCGCTCTTGGAGCAGATGGCGCGCGCTCTGGGGCGTTTCATCTATTTAATGGACGCCTACGAGGACCTGGACGGCGACGTTCGCCACGGCCGCCCCAACCCGCTGCGCGCGCTTTCCTCGCACGCCGATTACGAGCAGGAAATGCGCCAGATCCTCATGATGGAAATGGACGCCTGCACCTCCGCCTTCGAGCGCCTGCCCCTCGTCCAGGATATGTCGCTTTTGCGCAATGTATTCTACTTGGGCGTCTGGGGCCGCTACGCCTGGCTGTGCAAAAAGAAACGCCTCCCCCTCGACGACCTCAAGCCCGCCGAAGATCACTCCGCCGTCTCCCACTAACCGCCCCGGCCATGCGGCCTTATCCGCCAGACGCCCAGAGGGCGGCGGCCGTGCCGCTTCCGCACTTTGGAAAGCCCTCTGGCATAACTGAGAGGATACCGCAAGAAACGATCGGTTCGCAGTCACCCGTATGGCCAAGGACTCGATGGCAAGAGAAGCGAAAACCAAATCGCCGCTGGAGAACAGCCCAGCCAACGCAAATCCGCCTGGCTCGAATCTATGGCCAGGCAGATTTGCGTTGGCCATATGAACCTTCCTGCAATATCAAAGCTGTTTTTCAGGATTGGCGCGTGAGCGCAAGCGGAACTGGCACAGCCAGCGCATGAGCTCACGCGGCTGTCGGCACAGCCAACTCACCCCCGCAAAATAAACGCACGAGGAGGCCGCACTGCGGCCAGGAAGGATAAAAAACGATGATAGATCCCTATAAAGTGCTGGGCGTATCGCCGGGCGCATCGGCCGACGAGATCAAAAAGGCCTATCGGAAACTGGCGCTTCAGTATCATCCGGATCGAAACAACGGCTCCAAGGAAGCCGAAGAGAAGATGAAGGAGATCAACGAGGCCTACGCCATGCTGACCGACCCGAACTACCGGCCCAGTAACTCGGCCTCGCGGCCCGGCGGCGGCTATTCCTCGTCTCAGGGCGGCTATTCGCACAGCGGCTGGGGCGGCTATGATCCGTTCGGCGGCTTCAATCCCTTTGGCGGCGGCTATAGCGGCGGATACCATTCGTCTGCCCAGGAGCCGGACGGGCTGCGCGCCGCGCGCAACTACATCATGAACGGCTACTATCAGGAGGCGCTCAACACCCTATCCGGTGTCAGCGAACACACAGCCGAGTGGTATTACCTGAGCGCGCAGGCCAACATGGGCATGGGCAACCGCGTCGCCGCGCTGGAACACGCCCGCCTGGCCGTCAACCTTGCGCCGGATAACTTCCAGTACAGGCTGTTTTTGCAGCAGCTCGAACAGGGCGGCGAAACCTACCGCGCGCGCGGCCGGGGCTTTGGCATGCCCTCCTCGCTGTGCAATAACCCCTGCGTTTCCTACATCCTGCTCAATCTCTTCTGCAACTGCTGCGGCGGCCGCTTCTGCCTCTTCTGCTAAAAGGCCCCGCTTATCCAAAAACACACTTGCCCGCCCGAAGGCACAAAAACCTTCGGGCGGGCGTTGTGTTTAAGCAAAAAGATCGCCTTTTACCAGCCATACTCCTCGTAGTGCGGCTCGATGACCGTTTTGTTGTAATCGTTGCCGCCAGGGAAGTTGGCGCTTTTGAGAATGCCGGGAGTCTTGCCGTGCTCGAGCATGGTTTCCACGGCCACGGTAGTCATGCTCCACAAAAGGATATCGCAGGCCAGACCGCTGGCTGCGGCATAGTGCGCCTCGATGCCGGGCACCTCCATCATCGCTTCGGCGGCGGGGGCGCAGTTGTCCATCACCACGTCGGCCATTTCATAGAAGCGCTCGCCCGAGGGATGCACCGGATCGACCGATGTGGTGTATTCCATGGACGTGAATGCAATGATCTTAACGCCCATCTTGCGCGCCTCGTAGGCCAGATCGACGGCGCTGAGCGTGCGACCGGAGACCGAGGAAATCATCAGCACATCGCCGGGGCGCAGATTGGACATTTTCAGCGCATAAGCCGCCATGCCCCACAGGCTCTGGTCGATATCGGAGCGGTCGCGGTTGCGGCCCTGCTTTTCGACGTTCATGCCCCAGGAGAAGTGCTTGTAGAAGATCGGGCCGCCGCCGCGGTAGATCAGGTCGTTCTCAATGGAGTGGCAAATGCCGGAAAGATAGACGTTGCCGCCGCTTTCAACCGTCTCGGCAATCAGCTTTCCCGCTTTGATGATGTTTTCGCGCTGGGTCGTGCGCACCTTCTTAATCAGCTCATCCACGGCGTCGTTGTACTTGTCCAGAAGCATGGCATATCCTCCCCTTCAATGTCCCATATAGAAGATGTGATCCTTGTACTTTTGAAGCATCGTGCGGTTGTGCTCGTCGCCGCCCGGCACATTGGCCGACATGAAGATGGGCGGCACCTCACCCCTCTCGACGATGATCTCCACCGCGCGCCCCATGACCGCATTGAGCATGGCCGCGCCGACGGCAGTCGATGTGGGGGCCACCTTCTCCGGCACGCCCTCAATGGCAATGGACGCATCGCCCACGCAGCCGCAGTTATCCAGTACCACGTCGGCCACGTCCATCAGCAGTTTGCCCGAGGGATGACGCGAGGGAATGGCTTTCCCCGCCGCCACGCTGGTCAGCGCAATGACGCGCGCGCCCTTCTCCCGGCTGCGCAGGGCAAAATCAACCGTCACGGTGTTGCGCCCCGAAACCGAGTGAATGATGACCGCGTCGCCCTCGCCTATGGGCTGGTTATCGGCGATCAGGCGGCCGTAATCGTTCAGCCGCTCCATCTGGCTGGTCATCGTCGCCGGGTCAATATCCAGATTCAAGCCCGGCGCACGCACCGGGTTGATCGTGGCCAGGCCGCCTGTGCGGTAATACATTTCCAGCGCCAGCAGGCCGGCATGGCTACACCCGAAGGCAAAAATGTTGCGCCCGCCCAGCGTGGCATCGGCCAGAAGCGTCGCCGCCTCCTCCATAACGCCGCGCTGCGTCTTCACGACCGTCTCAAGCACGGCGGAAAGATTGTCAAAATAGGCATCCAGGGCATTCATGGCGTGCTCCTCCCTCCTCGTTTTCAAAAAACGGCTCAGATCATTTCATGCAGCCATTCGGCCGCGCAGTTCTTTTTAAGCAACTGATAGGCCTCCTCGCGCGTATAGCCCTCGTCGAGCGCGCGCGCAAGTAGCCCGGCGACGACATGCTCGAACATCGGCGGCTGAATCTTCAAATCGGGGTGCTCGCGGTGCAACTCAGCTCTGAAGGCCTCCAGCATCACCAGGTGGCTCTTCCAGGCCCCGCCGCACAGCGTCACGGTGTCCTCGCCCTCCTCGAGCGGATCCTGTTTAAGGAGCGTGTTGATCTGCACGCCCATCAAATAGCCCGCGCGCGTGAGAATTTCCCGCGCGACGGCATCGCCCTGAGCCGCCGCCTGCCCCACCAGCGGAGCCAGCGGCGCCACCCGCGCAAAGGGATTGCCACCCTCATGCACAGACGAAACGACGCGCCAGATATCCCCGTCGGCATTAAAATGATGCATAATCAGCTCGGTCAGGCAGGTTTTTTCGCCCCAGCCGTAGACATCGCGACCCATGGCGCGCACCGCCTGAAGCCCAATCCACGCGCCGCCGCCCTGATCGCCCAGAACCGGGCCCAGCGCGCCAATGACCTGCGTGCGCCCCTCGTGGACGTGAAAGCCGTCCGCGCCCGTTCCGGCTAGCGCCAGGACGCCCGTTTTCCGCGCCGAACCGGCCAAAAGGCCGGAGACATCCTCCCCCATAAAGACAAAGCGGCCAATGCGCGGCACGCGCTCGCGCACCACGCGCTCCAGCATGGCGGCGTCGCCCACCAGCACCACATAGACCGTTCCCAGCTCTTCCAGCCCCTCAGGCAGCGCCTGATCGAGGCATTCGCGCATGTGGCGCTCGGCCTGCTCCGGGCTGTTCTGCGTCGTATTGACGCCCCGCCCGCGGCCACGGCCCACGATATTGTAGTTTTCATCAAAAAGCAGAGCGTTTAATTTGGTTCCTCCGCCGTCCAGTGAAAGATCAAGCATGGCTTTTCCCTCCCAACACAACGAGTATAACACACAAAGGCGTGTTTTGCAATATTTTTCTTACTTTTTTTTCGTGTTCACCAAACTGTTCTTTTACATTTGTGTTCGAAATGTGCGCCGGTAGCGGCTGGGCGTTTCGCCCTGATGCTGCGTAAAATAGCGTGAAAAGTAAAACTGATCGCAGAATTCGAGCTGCTCGGCAATATCGGCGATGGCCATTTCGCTCAAAAGCAGACGACGGGCGCGCTGCATGAGCATGGTATCCAGATAGCGGCCCAGCGTCATGCCGGTTTCGGCGCGAAAGCGCTTGGCCAGTGTGCTTTCGGAGACGTTAAGCCAAGCCGCCAGCCCCCGTACGGTCATCTTTGAGGAGATCGACGTGCGCACAAGCGGAAACAGCGCGCGAAGAAGCGGCGAATACTCGCGCTCAATTCGATCGTCCACGCCGGTCAGCGTCCCAAAGCGCGCCGCCGTGTGGTAAAGCAGCGCGCTGGCCAAAAGCGCGCCGGCCGGCGTTCCCTCCAGATAGCCCGCGCGCGCCACCTCGACCAGAGAAGCATCAAAGGGCGCCTCATAGCACTCGCTCAGGCCGGAGAACAGATCGCTGCCGTCGTAAAGCTCGATATTAAAGTGAAACCACAGCTTTTCCATGGACTGCGCACAGGCGTAATCGTGGACAACATCCAGCGGAATCAAATACACATACCCCGGGCGCATGAGGATTTCGCGGCCCGCCACGGTCACGCTGGCCTCGCCCGCCGTGATGAAAAAGAACCGTGAAAAGGGTGAACAGATTCCCCGGCCGCGCCATGTGGCATCGGCATAGACATAGCCGCCGCGCTCAAGCTGAACCCGCAAGGCGTTGACGCGCTTCTCCGCAGCGGCATTGCGCAGTATCTTCATGACGATTTCTCCATATTTTTTACTGATTTCTACATGGCATATTTTCGCCGATTTGATTATACTCTAAGCAGGGGCAAAATGCAATGCCCGGCCTGAGGCCCAAATCCCCTAAAACTTATATCCAAGGAGGAAACGCCATGTCCAGCTACATCACGCGCAAAACCCCCGGAGACACCGCCTGGTTTACTCACGACCGCTTCGGCATGTTCATCCACTGGGGCCTGTACGCCATGCC
>CAYOTH010000100.1:0-6545 GCA_964406835.1 uncultured Oscillospiraceae bacterium | reverse complement strand
CCACACTTCAACGAGCGGGTTGTATTTCCCAACAGGCGTCAGCAAAGCCCCATCGTCCTCAAAACGTGATAACGCACATTAAATAGATCCGCTGCTGAACGAGTGGTTTGGCCTCTGCTCGTAAGTCGCCCCCTCCAAAGAGGAATCAAAATGGACCGTTACGGACGCCCCGGCTCAGGAACTTCTTTATATCCCTTCACTCATAAACGGAGCCATAAACCCCTTCCTCCGGATTGTTCGCGATTCCACCTTTTCGCGGACTCACTATGGCCCGCGGCCTGTTTCGGCAGTAAGAAAACCGTCTGCTTGGGCCGATAACGGCCAGCGAACGGGCGGTTTTCAGTATGGATTTTGTTGCATCGGGCGCAGCCACTCGGGATTTATGGATCGATCCGTATGATTTCTGCTTCCTTAATTCGAAAGTGCGTCTCTTTATTGGTATATAGCATGCCGTTTTCCATGCACAATATGACGTTCATGACGCCGCCATGAGTCACTAATAAGACATTGCGCTGTCCAACCTGCTTTTTCAAGGCGTACCATGCTTTAAATGCGATGAAAGAATTGCTCGGGGCTCTCCCCCCTGGCCAGCTTTCCGTCCATCCCGCGTATTCCAGTATACGCCCGGATACTTTTCCTGCGCTTCCGTTTTAAGCATACCCGCCAGCAAACCGTTATTTGCTTCACGAAACTCTGGCAAATAATCAATATCCAAGGACAACGCATTCGCCACAATTTCAGCCGTTTCTTTGGCTCTCTGCAAATCGCTGGAATAGATTTTTGTGATTCCCCGGCGGTACAAATCATGCTTTGCCTGATGAACCTGCCTTCCTCCGTCAGCCCATAGGCGCTCCACCCGCCATAGCGTTCGGCGGAATCGGCGTCATGGCGCATCAAATAAATCATAATCTCTCCTTTGGTTCCATTGCCCGTTACACTCTGCTTTTCCAGCAAAACAGACCTTCAGATTGAGCGATCTGCGCCGCCAGCTCGATCAGCGCGGCACTGGGGTTATACAGCGTCAGATTAAGGCAATCCCACGCAAAGACAAGCAGGGCGTTTTGATCGGGAAAGAGCATATTCATCGTTCCCGAATGATTGTCCATGATCGTATCAACGATTTGGGCGATCAGCTCGGGCGCAGGCTGCTCAATCCACGCGCCCCATTGAACGATCGTGCGCTCATAGCTCATCAGCTTCAAAAGAACGCGAATAAATCGATCTTGCAATCCATAGCGCTCATAATTATTGAGCAGATAGTTCTCTACTTCAAAAAACTGGCCCTGCGAATCTTTAGCAACCGGCCTGGGCAGAAAGTCAATCACATAGAACGGCTTGTCTAACAGGGCATTCAAAATGCGGTCGTAATCACTCATGATAGCTCCCTTTTCCCCCCCAATGCAGCTTGTTTTTTAGGCTTGCGCCAGCTTACTAAAGAGCGCCTCCTCATCATAAAGCCACGAAGCCCTTCTAACTTCTAAAAACGCCTCTTACCTTGCCGACACCTTGACAGAAGAAGCGATTACATAGACAAGCAGCACCAGCGCCAGCAAGCCCACAACGCCCCAGAGCCAGCCCGTGAACAAAACACATTCAAGCGCCATCACAAAAAACAAGGCTGCGCATAAGGCCAGCGCTATGCCCGACTGGCGGTAATGCAGCCGCTTATCCAGGTGCTCGCGTTCCTCCTTCGTGGCCCAAATATACGCATTGTTGTTTACTCTTTTAAGTTTGGCATTCCGCCATCATTCGCCCAGCAGGCTCCAGTCAAACAGCACGCCAATGGGGAAATCCATTTCCTCGCACAGGCGGCGATAGACCTCGGGGGCCTCCAGCGGGCTGTGCTTTTCGGAAATCATGCAATCAAAATTCAACCGTCCTGCCGCCAGGTAATTCAAAATCACGCACCAGTCGTCATATTCCGTCCAATTGTGCGGCTGAGATTGCAGCGTGGGACGCGCGCCGCTGTGCGCGCCAATCAGCTCGATGCCCGGGCGATGCACCGCATTATAAAAATCCACCTCGACAGGCGTGCGCAGGCAGCCCAGCAGCGAAACGCGGCCAAAGCGCGCCGTCACCGTCAGCGCCTGATTGAGTGCCTTGCCCTGGCCGGTGGACTCGATCACGCAGTTGGCGCCGCCATGCGTCAGCTCGCGCACGCGTTCGGCATAATCCTTCTGCGAGGGATCCAGTGCCACATCCGCGCCCATCTGAAGCGCCATTTCGCGGCGTTCGGCGTCAAAATCGGCCACAATCACCGGCATAGCGCCTGAAAGACGGGCAAACTGCACGGCAAAAAGACCCAACAGCCCCAAGCCAACGATCAGGCAACTCTCGCCCACCTCGATGCGCGTTTTGCGCACGCCCGCCAGCGAAAAACCGGCGATGATCGGCAGTGCCGCAATATCCAGCGCCACGTTATCGGGCAGCTTGACGACATGATCGGCCCCCACAACAGCATGACTCAGATGGCAGCCGCCATGCACCAGCACGCGATCGCCCACAGCCAGGCCGGTCACGCCCTCGCCCACAGCTTCAATGATACCGCTTCCGCTGTAACCCGTCTTGCAAAGATAACCGGCCCTGAGAGCATCGCGTTCCGTTCCAGCGCTCACGGCGGTATAGGCTACATGAACGCCCACCTCTCCGGCCTGCGGAACGCGCCGCTCGGCCTCCCAGAGGCTGGCCTTGCCATTTTCAAAAACAATCTGTTTCATAAACATCCTTCCCCCTTGAGAACAATCAGAATCTTCTTGGTCTTATTCCTCTTTATTATAAGCCCCGCCTCGGGCCTTCGTCAAGGCAAAAACAAAAATCCTGCCTGAAAATGCACATTGACAGAACGGAAAATTGTGCTATACTGAAGATACGAAATTCCTCAAAGGAGTGAAAAGATATGCAAACGCGCGTCGCCATTGTCAGCATCATCGTTGAGAACCCCGAACGCGTCGGCGAGCTGAACGCCCTCCTGCACGAATACAGCCCCTACATCCTCGGCCGCATGGGCATTCCCCATCTCCGACACGGTATCAGCATCATCAGTCTGGCCATGGATGCGCCGCAGGATCAGATCAACGCGCTGGCCGGCCGCCTGGGGCGTCTGGAGGGCATCACGGCCAAAACGGTCTATTCGGCGCGCAGCTATCCGGCTGAATAAGCAGCCGCTCCGCCTCGAGCGCGCATGGACACTTCCAAGGCCGCAAGCGCACGTCAGAAACAGCGCGCCTGTCCCGCAGATCGCTTTTTCAGTACAAAACCGCGCCTCCTGAAGCAATTTGCAGGGAGGCGCGGTTTTTATAGAGAGTTTTTGCAGCTTATCAGAGCAGCTTTTCGATGTAATCGGCATACAGCTTGCCGATGATGCGCGCGCCGCTTGCGTTGGGATGCACGCCGTCATCGGAGAAATCCGTGTAGGGCCGGTCAATCGCCGCCTCGGCAATCAGGCCATCCAGCGGCATGTACACATCGGCAAATTCCTTGGCCAGCTTGCGCTCGACCAGGATCTTCGGGAAGAGGTCTTCATAGAAGAACATCTTATCCGGCACCGGCACGATGTAGGGCTCGATCATCATGATCTTGGCATGCGTGCGCTCCTTAATAGCGGTCAGCACGGTGCGATAGCGCTCCTCGAACACCTCGTGCGGAATCCAGCTGCGGTCGGCCGCATGATGCCAAGTATCATTGATGCCGATCATAATCGAGACGATATCGGGCTGAATGTCGATAAAGTCCTTCTCCAGACGCGCCACCAGATCCTTGGTCTGATTGCCGCTGATGCCCAGATCAACAAATTCGAACTCAGTCTCGGGATGGCGGGCGCGCATTTCAGCCGCCGCATAGAGCGGATAGCCGTGGCCCAGATCGTGAATGTCATCGCGATTGCGGCCGGCATCGGTGATGCTGTCGCCCTGGAACAGAATTTTCATGGTAATCTTCTCCTCTCGCAGTGCCTCTGCGGCAATGTTTTTTAGCTTGTCGATTTAGCGGCCCAGGCGCAGCATACGCACCGTGTGCGGGGCCAGCGTCAGGCTCACGCGCCCTTCGCTCAGCGCCACATCCTTCTTGGCCCACAGATCGCGCGCCTTGGCAGCCTCCCATGTAAACGTCTCCTCGGTCTCGCCCAGGTTGAAGACGCACAGTGCCTCGTCGCCGTTTTCAAGCGGCCTGAGATAGGCCTTGAGGTAGCACTCCAGCTCGCGCCGGGTATTGCGCGTCCGCTTTTCAAAGACGCAGACGGCGCCCGCCGACAGCTCGTCCTGATTGACCGCGATGACTTCCTCGTTCATCAGGATGGCGCGGTCAAAATCGGTGAGCTTCGTCAGATCACAGCTGATCTGAATCGGCGAGGGGAACATGGCTCGAATCGAATAGGCGATGATCTGCTCGTCCTCGGTCAGGCGTTTCTCAGGCCAGACGGTCACGCCGGTCTCCAGCATGTCATGATCGAAATAGTGGCCGGGATTGCAATGCACGGCCCAGTCGTCACTGTCAAAGCGCGTCAGCACGTTCTTCCACTCGCTGACGGAATCGGCGTTTTCGCGCCAGGAGCAGCAATGCGTCTTCCAATACTCGGCATATTCCTTCTTGGCCGATACCGTAACGCACATGGGAATATCGCGGTTCTGCTTGAGCAGCTCCTGCTTCATCAGATCGGCGTTTTTGGAATCGCAGGGAGACCAGTCATATTTGAGATAATCGATGCCCCACTGCGCCCACTGCGCAGCGTTCTGCGCCTCCATATGCTCCTGACCCACACCAAAGTAGACGTCCGCATAGGCCGGATCCAGCTTGCCGCGCGTGCAGCCGGGGTACTCATAGCCGCCCCAGGCCTTCTGCATGGGCGTCGAATAAATGCCCACCTTCAAGCCGCGCGCATGAATCTGATCGACCATGCCCTTCATATCCGGGAATTTTTCGTTGGGCTGTATGGCGTCCAGTTCGCCGCCATATTCGCCCTGCCAGCCTGAATCGATGTTGACGTACTGATAGCCAAAGTCGGCCAGTCCGCTTTCATCCAGAATGCGAGCCGAATCCAGAATATTCTGCTGAGTGATATCCTGGCCAAAGGCATTCCAGCTGGTAAAGCCCAGAAGCGGCGTGCGGCGCGCGCCATCCGGCTCAACGCGGATCACCAGCGTTTTTTCAGCCGAACCCAGGCGGTTCACCGCGCACAGGCGCACAGCATATTCGCCGGTCTTGGCGCTTCCGGTCAGGATGCCGGTCTCAGCATCCAACGTCACGCCCTCCGGCAAATGCTTGGCGCTGATGTGCATGGGACGCTCGCCCAGAACAGGAATGCGGAACAAAACAGGACAATCGGGAGACACACCCCACACAGAGGGGCAGGTAAACAACGGCGCGCCTTCACGGGCAGCGCGGGCGGGAGCGAGATCAATCTGACACATTCTCAACACTCCTTTTCCTTCATGTTAAAAAGTCCTTCAATCCCCAAGGATTGTTTAACCTTCACTCTTATCATACAGCAAATTCCGTGCCTATGCAAGAGGCAATTGCCCTCGATCATCAAAAAAAGCCGCCTTAAAAGAACGCCGCCGCCGAATTATAAATTGACTTACCGCCAAAGCATGGTATAATAGAAGGAGAATTTTTGTTTTCACTTGATAGGCTTTAAGCTTGGGAGGATAATATGAACGATCGCTTTGTTATTTCATCGGGCGATTTAAGCGCCGTAGTGCTGGCCCCGGAAAGCCCGGCCTACGCCCGCACCCGCTTCAATCACAGTGCCTTTATTCCCGACGTCATCTACAAGGGCGTGCATTTTGGTCGCCGCGAGCAGGTTGACCCTTCCTTTGCCACCACGCTGGGCGAGGGGCTGTGCTGCGAGCTGATCTGCCCGGAGGTGGAAAACAGCGTAGCCGTCGGCGAGGAATACGTCAAGCCCGGCATAGGCTATGTCCAGCGCGTGGAAAAACCGTGGGTGTTTACCGACAACCCGCCCTATCGCCCCTTCGAAACCACGGTCACTGTGCAGGACGACCGCGCGCTCTTCGTCACGGAAAGCGATATGATCGGCGGGATCGCCTATCGCGAGTGCCGCCTGCTGCACGTCGAAGGCAATGCGCTGACGCTGGGCGTTCACTTCGAAAACCAGGGCGAAAAGCCGCTGGACATGCTGGAGTTCTGCCATAACTTCGTGGCCCTGGGCGGCGCCCCGGTGAGCCATGCCTGCCACCTCGAACTGCCCTGCGTCAAGACCATCGCGCCCGATTTTGAAAAAGCGCACATACTGGCCGAGGCGGGCGGCATCACCTGGCCGGATCCGCTTGCCCGCTTCTTCAACATTTTTACCGATGTTCAGCGCCCCGAGGGCTATGCCTGGCGGCTTACGCGCGAGGGAAGCCCCATCGCCCTGAGCGAAACAGTCGATTTCACGCCGGTTCGCCTGACCGTCTGGGGGCTTGATCACGTCGTCAGCCCCGAGGTGTTCCATCACATCGCCCTGCAGCCCGGTGAAAGCGCCGATTGGACGCGCACCTGGCACTTTGAAGCCTGACAAGTACAAAGGAGTGTTATCATGGCTATTT
>CAYOTH010000099.1:0-6603 GCA_964406835.1 uncultured Oscillospiraceae bacterium | reverse complement strand
GCCCAGCAGCAGACCAGCACCATCCAATACCGATGCCCCACGAATTTAAGAAACAGCGTGCTGATCAAAACGACGCTCACAAAGCCGTAGCCATAGATCGAATGGAGCATGCTCATGTCCTTATCGGGCGTTTCCGAAGGCAGCGCCGCCACCGTTGGGCTAACCAGCACCTCGCCCAGTCCGGCGGAAATCGAAAAAATAAACGTGCCGATCACCAATCCGGCATAGGCATGCTGAGGCAGCAGCGTGGGAACAAGCGCATAGACGCACAGGCCAAGCGCCGTCACCAGCGGCATCAGGCGAATGGTTTTGTGAATGTTGAAGTATCGGCTGAAGAAGCTGAAAACCAGATCAATTCCCAACTGTGTGCAGAAATTGACCAAAACCAGCGTTCCCAAGAGCGTGTACGAAATCCCATACATCTCCCGGAAGGTTGCAAACAGCAATGGCGGCAGGCTGAAGACCGACGACATGGCCAGATAGGTGTAATAACAGGCCAGCTTAGTGCGTTTGTAATTCGTTTTCTCCATAGCATTTCCTCTTTCCAAGCACATTCTCTCCGATAACAGCAAGCGCCTTTCCTCTCAAAAAGCGCAGACTGCGTTGCTATCATATCACAGCCGCGCGCGCTTTGCAATAGCCCTCCCGATAAACTGAACATATAAATTGAATTGAAGGCCAAAAGCGTCAAGCCACGAGGCAGTTTGCTCCGGGTACGGAACGATCTTCGCCTGCAAAAAAGGCCCATACCGTCCTTCTTATAAGGTTCGATCGGCGAACGATAAGGAATCCTCGCCCCGCATCCCCTTCTCCCTTAAAGAAATACGGGATTTTTTGCGCCGATGGAATCGGCACGCCGCGGCGCATAGAACCCGGCACTCTTTTCAGCATAATATTCTGGCATCAGATTAACGAACGGACTCCTCATAGCAATAAGCTTTGCAGTGTGATGAGAAAGCCCGCATAACAAGGAAGATCAAGGGAATGGGCCCGGACGCACTCTGCCAGTTAAACCAACGCAGAAAACAAAAAATCCAACCGATTTTCTTCTTTCGGTTAGATTTTTTGCTTTTACAGGCTTTGTCAACGATTCGCCCCCGTTAAACGGGACTCCAGCCCTATAAGGACTTATCTCCTGTTGTCGCCTCTGAAGAGGGCACTGAATAATCCGGCAACCGCATTCCGCAAGTTTATCCGACGCAGTTTTCCTGTTAGCCAAACAGGCGATATACCCCTCCTGTTCAACTGGGGCGTGAACATAGCTTCAGCAAAAGTTATGCAGTCCCATCGCCGATGGAACTCCACGGAGAAATAGTCCGTAATCGATATGGTATAAGATACATCAGAACCTTGAATGACTCCCCGAGCAGGGGATTGCAAAGCGTGTGATTGGCCATTCTCTTGATGCCCTCTGAAGAGGACACTGAAAAATCCGTCAACCGCCCTTTTGCCAGCGATCGCCGCCGGGAACTGAAGAGGATTGGACAGCCGTTATGCTTTGTTCCGGCAGCCGAAGAGCGTCATCTTGACAGCGGCGGTTTCGCGGATGGCGCGCATCTTTTCGTTGCAGCAGCTCAGATAATCCAGCCCATCGAAAGCGCCCTTCTGCCAGCCCTGCATGTCGGCCAGGCACAGATCGGTGAATATGTTGATCTTGGCGATGCCGCTGTGAACGGCATTGCGGAAATCGTTATTGGACAGGCCGGAGCCGCCCTGCAGCACCAGCGGCACATCGACGGCGTTTCGAATTTCCTAAAGACGGTCAAACGCCAGGCGCGGCTTGGTCTTGTACGCGCCGTGCCGATGGCGATGGCCAGTGCATCCACGCCGGTGTCGGCCAGATAGCGTGCGGACTCGGCCACGGTGGTATAGCGATCCTCCGCCATGTCCGTGGCGGCGTCCGCATTCCCCATATGGCCGATTTTACCTTCAACCGTCGCGCTGAAGGCATGGGTATCCAGGTGAACGACCAGCGCTTCCACGTTTTCAGCCAGTCTGATTGCCTTGACGGCGAGTTCGGCGCCCGTCATCGTCTTGTAGGATTTTTCAAGCGGCAGCGTGCCGGCATGAGCGGTGTCGCTCACTATGTCCATTGGGAAGGCGTGCTTTTCTGCCTGACGATTCAGGCTGGATTCAGTGGTGCCCAGAGCAATACGGCACTGCACGCTTCCCTTTTCCGGATACGGATCGGGATCGGTCAGGGAGCGCACCAGGCATACGCGCATGATGTCCTTATCCCCGCGATAGCCATAGCGCCATCGCACAGAAGCGCCGGCGCGCACGATTTCGCCGTTCTGGATGCAGTAGCAGAAAGTGTCCGGAGGGCGACCGACCGCCTCCCTCTTCCATTTTCTCTCCAATAAGAGAATAATTATATCACAATAAACAGTTGTCCAGTGCCCCTTCTTCCCAAAGACTTACCGGCCATAAAACGGCCCACCCTTGCTCAGTTTTCAGACTGAAAGGGTGTAGCCTGGGAGAGAAACCCCTTTCACCGGCCTTATCTTCCCCTCCATTTTAAAGACGAATTTGTCCGCTGTTAATCCTTTTCAGACTTTTTCGCGCCGGCATGTTGCATATTTCTGGTACACTCGATATAATCACACAATAAAGAGCGGAAGACCATAATCAATAAGCCGCTGTATATGCAGATGAAGCGCTATCTGCTGGAGCTGATTTCGCTAAACAAGGGAACGCCAATCTGGAGGAGAAGGGCTGATTTACCGCCAGCGCGGGCGCGGCACGTTTATTGCCGATCAGGCGGCAGAGCGCGTCATGTCCCCGCCGGAGACGCCGACATTCTGCGGCAATGACGAGAATGCCATTGCGCTGACTCTGCCCTTTACCAGCACCATATTCATGAGCGTGATTGTCGAGGTCATACAGCAGGAGCTTCACAAATACGCCTGCATTTTGTCATCTTGCTGACGGACAACGATCAGAGACGGGAGGTGGCCTATCTGCGCATTGCCCAGGAGCGCTTTCGCGGTGCGCTGATATTCCCCGGTGCATACAAACACCTATCACGAGGAGTTTTTGCGTCTGGTGCTCAATCGGTTTCTGCTGTTACAGATTGATCGGCATCTGCCCGGGCTGAATTTAAGCTATGCGGCCTGCGATCATTTAGGCTCTACCTGCCGTGCCGTTCGGTTTTTGCTTGAAAGAGGCATGAACGAGTGGGCTTTATCGGCCATCACGCCAACCATGCCAGCTCTGCGACCGACCGCATCCGCGGCTATGACATGGCCACGCAGGAGTTTAACCCGGCCTACAGCCAGAATTTCAAGCTGAACATCGTCGATACGCTGGAAAACTTCAATGAGATATTCACCGCCTACATGCAGCCGACGGCGCAGATCTTCTCATCGCATTTGCACGGCCCGGCCATCATGCACGACTTTCTGGACTACAGGCCCTATGTCATCGATCAGAACCCCCGCCGCGCGCCTGGTCTACGATTTGGCCTACAAAGCTGCCCCGCCGCAGACGATCGAGCTTCGTGAGAGCATTTACAGGGTCCAGGAGGGAATCTTATACCATTCTCAAATAGGATTATCCTTTGCCATACGATATAGTATAATACTCATGGGTAAGGCTAATGAGAGGATACACAGTATGCGCAGAAGAATATCAAAAGATAGCGGATGCAGAGAAGCAGTGCAAAGATAAGCATACTTCGAAGAAACCATGCATACTATTGAAACGTTTGGGATGATCCAGTATCACTGAAACAGCAGCACAGATGAATTGCTCTGAAATGAAAGTAAATCGATTGGTAGCGGAATATAGAAAAGATGGGCTTGAAGAGTTCATGTAAAACAAGTGCATGGAAACCATCGGAGTCTGAGTGAAGAAGAGGAAAAAGAGATTCTTTCCCGCTTCAAAAAACTGGCGAAATCAGGACAAGTGATTACCGGACAGGATATCAAAAAGGCTTTTGATAAACGGATCGGCAAGAATACAGAACGTGGATATATCTATATGCTTCTTAAAAGACATGGACGGCGTAAGGTAATTACCCCAAGCCAAACATCCAAAGAAAGCAGATGAAGAGGATATTAAGGCCTCAAAAAAATCAATAACACCGTAAAAAATTTAGTCGCCCACAACCCGGATAAACGGTGAGGCTTCTGTTCCAAGATAAAGCTGGATTTTGATGAATCAACAAACCAAAGAGATGTTGGTGTACGAAGGGCATCTACCCATCTGTCCCGTGTCATCACATACGAGAATATCGCTATGCATACGGAGCTGCTGATCCAATGGATGGAGAAAGCTTCTTGTAATGCCATACTGCAATAGTAAATGTATGCAGATATTCCTGAATCAGCTTCAAGCACCATTTTCTGATGAAATCATTGTTTTAGTATGCGATGGGACTGCACTGCATATTCCGCCTTATACTCCGGAAATGAACCCGATTGAACAGATCAGGCATGAATTGCGTACCAAGAGCTTTCGTAACGAAGTATTTTCAACATTAGAACAGGTGGTTGACCGTCTTTGTAAGACAATCAACCACTTGTTAAATGATACGGTTATGCGTGTTACTCAGCACGATTGGATAAGATCTATTTTTATTTGAGATTGGTATTAACATCTTTCTTTACATTAATTTTCTCGGTTCAGTCTTATAGAGGCATACAAAGAACATGATACTACCAGTAGCGATACAGCCTCTGCAATGGGGAAAGCACACCATACCATGCCACCGCGCTTCTTGGTATTGGTGCTGATAATGCCCTTATCCGCACATATATATTCCCCGCAAACGCCCAATCGGATCGCTCTTTAATCTTCTTTGTGTAGTAATCTACCTGAGCTTCGTAGCTGCTCCGCTGTTCCTCGTGTTCAGTTGAAACACGGGCATAGGCGACAACTCTCTGTTTGATTATTTATCATGCTGTCCACCTCCTTTTCTCGTTAAAATTACAACATTATAATCCACCGCATATACTATCAATCTACTTTTTATACACTACATCAATAGACAAAATAAATATTTTTCCAAAAAGAAGCCGCGCCGTACAGCGCAGGTTCGTCAGTCCGCCTGTCGCAGGCTCTGCTCCAGCAAAGCTGCCAGCGTTACGGAAGAAAGGTACTGCTCCACCACTGCTTCCAAACCGACCCACGCTGGAAGTGTGGGACAATTGAAACAGCGCTCGCAGAGATTCGGACTGTGATCCAGGCAGGCAACCGCATGCATGGAACCTTCTGTCAAACTAAGAACATCCTGTAGTGTGATATCCTTGGGATCTTTCAGTAAGCGGTAGCCTCCCTGGGTTCCCCGTTTGATATCTATCAGACCAGCTTTGGCCAGCTGCGCAGTGAACTGCTCCAGATATTTTTTGGAAATGCCCTGGCGCTCAGCGATGCTCTTCATGGAAACATATCCTTGCTCCTGATGCTGTGCGATGTCCAGCAGCATACGGGTAGCATAGCGACCTTTGGTTGAAATCAACATTGTCATCAACTCCCAATATTATTGTAACCTCCCTCTCGCCAAAAAGCAATGCCCAGGCAGAATTTTTCCCAATGTCTATTGACATGATAGACTATCATGCGTATAATATCCATCATGAGAAGGGAGACAGACAGTCATGCAGAAGGCACATGATCTTTACGAAAACAACGTCTGTTGTCGGCTGTGTTTGCCATGCGCAGATCGGCCTCTATGTCGTATGGGTCAGGAAGTATTGGTCAGCCGCGAGGCTGCTTTTTCATTTATTTAAGCTAAAAAGAGGGTGGTTTTGTGGATTGGAGTTTCATTCGCCGCTTCGCGCCCATGTATGTGGAAGCCGCCGGATTGACGATGTCCATTGGTCTGATTAGTATTGCGTTTTCATTAGTTGTTGGATTTGCGTGCTGCTTGCTACGATATTTTCGTATCCCCATCCTTCGCGGAATTGTAGGTGCATACATCGAGCTTGCCCGCAATACACCACTGCTGGTACAGCTGTTCTTCCTCTACTTCGGCTTACCAAAGGCAGGGATTCGGCTAACGGCGGAGGCATGTGCTATCACAGGGTTGAGCTTCTTGGGCGGCGCTTACATGGCAGAGGCGTTACGAAGTGGTCTGGAAGCGGTGGAAAAGACACAGCATGAAAGCGGCGCATGTATTGGACTGACGCGCTGGCAGGTGCTGCGCTATATTGTGTTTCCGCAGGCGATTTCCGCAGCAACACCCGCAATCTGTGCCAACGTGATCTTTCTAATCAAGGAAACCAGCATGTTTTCTGCCGTAGCGCTCGCCGATCTGATGTATGTTGCCAAGGATCTGATCGGCATGTATTACAAAACAGACGAGGCGCTGTTGATGCTGGTGATTGCTTATCTGGCGCTTCTTCTTCCGATCTCCCTGATTTTTACACTGCTGGAAAGGAGACTGCGCCGTTATGGAACAAACCATCGCAGTATTGCTCAAGGGACGTAATTTGGAGCGCATATTCGGCGGGCTGGGCGTCTCGCTGCAGCTGTCCGTGCTGTCCATCGTATTTTCGACATTGCTTGGGCTCTTACTTGGGCTGATCATGACGCTCAGGCAACCGCTTATTCGCGCGGTGTGCCGCTTGTGGCTGGAGACCATTCGCATCGTACCGCAGC
>CAYOTH010000098.1:0-6636 GCA_964406835.1 uncultured Oscillospiraceae bacterium | reverse complement strand
ACGATGCCCAGATTGGGCGTAAGCGTAGTGAAATGGTAATTGGCAATCTTGGGACGGGCGGCCGTCACCACCGACAGCGTGGTCGATTTGCCCACGTTCGGGAAGCCGACCAAGCCGACATCGGCAATGGATTTAAGCTCCAGTTCCAGCTCCATGGGCTGAGTCTTTTCGCCGGGCTTGGCGAAATTCGGCGCCTGGCGCGTGGGCGTGGCAAAGTGAGAATTGCCAAAGCCACCGTTGCCACCGCGCTGCAAAACGCGCTTTTCCTCCGGCTTGAACAGATCCAGCAGCACGCGGCCGCTGGCCTTATCGCGAACGATCGTGCCTAACGGCGTTTCGATCACCAGCGGCGCGCCGCTTTTGCCCTTGCAGCGGTTGGCCGAGCCTTCGCCGCCGTTTTCCGCCATGAAGCTGCGCTTGAAGCGGAAATCCATCAGCGTGTGCATGCGCTCCGTGGCCATGAAGACGATATCGCCACCGCGACCACCGTCGCCGCCATCCGGGCCGCCAGCCTGAACGTACTTTTCACGATGAAACGACACACAGCCGTTGCCGCCGTCACCGGCCTTGCAGCGAATGCTGACTTTATCAACAAACAGAGACATTGTATATCATTCCTCCAGCTTATTTTTCTCACAAAGACCAGAATTGAGCGGACAGCGGTCACATTCGGGCTTGCGCGCCGAGCAGCACCGTCGGCCATGCCAGATCAGCAAATGATGCGCATGAGACCAGCGATTTTGAGGCAGAACCTCGCGCAGCTGTCGTTCAACGCCGTCGGCCGTTGTGGCTTGAGCCAGGCCGATGCGGTTTGAAACGCGGAACACATGCGTATCGACCGGAATCTGGTCGTCGCCAAAGGCGGCCAGCAACACGACGCCCGCCGTCTTCTGCCCCACGCCGGGCAGAGCCATCAGCTTTTTGCGGTCGCAGGGAACCTCGCCGTTGTATTCGTCAACCAGCATCCGGCAGGCGGCAACGATGTTCTTCGCCTTATTATGGTACAGTCCGCAGCTTTTGATGTGAGGCTCCAGCTCCTCGCTGGTGATGCGCGCCATGGCAAACGCATCCGGATAGAGCTTGAATAGTGATTCTGTCACCTGATTGACGCGCCGGTCGGTACATTGCGCCGAGAGAATCGTCGCAATCAGCGTTTCATACGGGTTGGTAAAATGCAGCTCGGCTTGCGCCTGAGGATACAAATTCTCCAGCGCATCCAGCACCGCTTCGACCGTTTTCTGCGTCATTTTCGTCACACCTCACCATTGTAAAAACACTTTATATTATACCGCCAAATGCCCTGCCTTGCCTATCAATACACTGTTATTTTTCAGCGCAGGCGCTTCTCATTTCGAAATAACTGTCAGTCGGGCGCGGGCCTGCGGGCGCTTATCCACCTTGTAAAGCCCGATCAGATTGGCCGGATGTTCGCGAGAAAAAACATCCTGAACCGCCTTGATTGATTCAACCGGAAATTGCAGCGACAGCCCGCAGCCTACGGCCACCTCGCGCGGCGTCGATAAAACGCGCACGGGAATACCACGTCGGGCCAGAATCTCTTCGTAATGCAGCACCTGCTGCCGGGATCGAAAAGCGGCAATGCCATAAACGTCCATACGAAAAAACCTCCAAAGCATATCTTAAAAGACGCTCCCATACACTGTATGGCAAATCAAAAAGCAATGTGCGGAGGTAATGCCTGTGGACGTTTATTTGGACAATGCGGCGACCAGTCATCCCAAGCCGCCCGAGGTGCTCGCCGCTGTGCTTTCGGCACTGACCGAGCTGAATGGCAATCCGGGGCGTTCCGGGCATCGCCGGGCGCTGTGCGGGGCGCGCAAGCTGCTCGAAGCCCGCGAAACGCTCAAAACCCTCATCGCAGCGCCTTCGGGCGGGCATATCATCTTTTGCTTTAATGCCACCGATGCGCTCAACATGGCCATTAAAGGCAGCCTGCATACCGGCGCGCATGTCGTAACGACGCTTTTGGAGCACAATTCCGTTTTGCGCGTGCTCAAAGAGCTGGAAGTCCGATCGCTGATCACGCTTACCCTGCTTGAGCCGGATGAAAGCGGAGCCGTTACAGCGGCGCAGTTCGAGCAGGCGCTCACACCGCACACCGAGCTGTGCATATCGACGCACGCCTCCAATGTGACCGGCGCTATACAACCCGTTGCCGACATCGGCGCTTGCCTGGCACGCCACGGCGTTTGTTTTCTGATTGACGGTTCGCAGGCGATCGGTCATATTCCCGTCGATGTGAAGGCGCTGCACTGCGCGCTGTATGCCTTTCCCGGACACAAGGGGCTTATGGGGCCTCAGGGGACGGGCGCGCTGTACATGGCTCCGGATACGCCCCTGGGTACCTTTCGCGAGGGCGGTACCGGTTCCAGCTCGGAAAGCATGCTCCAGCCGGAGGATCCGCCGGAATGCTATGAAAGCGGTACGCTCAATCTGCCGGGCATTGCCGGGCTGCAGGCCGGCGCCGAACTGATTCAGCGGCATATTCAGAGCCATTGGCGACGCGAACGGGAACTGACGCGCGCGCTATACGAGGGACTTGAGTCGCTGGACGGCGTCACGATCTACACCCCGGCGGAGGAAGCGGCGCGCGTCAGTGTGGTTAGCTTCAATCTGGAAGGGCACACGTCAACAGCCGTGGCCGATTGGCTGGCTCAGCGTGGCATTGCGGTGCGCGCGGGACTGCATTGCGCGCCGGGCGCTCATCAAGTGCTTGGCACGCTGCGCCGAGGGACAGTGCGCGTCAGCCCCAGCTGGCAAAATACGCCGGAGGACATCGATTATCTGCTGTCCTCGCTGCACACTCTCATCAGGCAGTAGGCGTTCGAGCGGTTATTTCATCTTCCTATTCGTGGAAGGATCTCTGTTTTCGCTTTGAACGGGGCGATTTTGGTAATTTCGAACGCATTGCGCTTAAAAAACGGCCTTGCCCCGGTTGAATTTCGGAGCAAGACCATTTCATTTTGCGACAAGGCTTTATTAAGCGATTGATTATTCCGGATTGATTTGCTCAAGCAGCAGCTCGACCGCCTGGCGAAGCTGCGTATCCCGGGCCGGATCGGGCGCTTCAGCGTTGACTTCGTCGTTCTCGCCGACGTCCACCACGATATCCGGTTCGATGCCGCAGCCGTGAATGGAGCGGCCCGAGGGCGTGTAGTAGCTTTCGGTCGTCATGTGCAGCCCCGCGCCGTCCGAGCCAAAGGTAGTGATCGTCTGCACAATGCCCTTGCCGAAGGTCGTCTCACCCACCACCTTGGCCACACCGTAATCCTGCAGCGCGCCGGTAAGCACCTCGGAAGCGCTGGCAGAGAACGAATTGACCAGGACGGCCATCGGCAGGGCCACGCCGCCTTTTTCGGCATAGAAGCTTTGTCTGTCTCCCTGCCTGTTTTCCATATAGACGATCAGCCCGTCGTCCAGCAGGCGATCGGCGATATCCAGCACGTCGCTCAGCAGGCCGCCCGGGTTATCGCGCAGATCGATCACCAGTGCCTTGACCTGCTGCTCAAGCAGCGCATCCAGCGCCGCGTTAAAACCCGCAACGTCGTCGCCCATAAATTCGTAAATGGCGATGTAGCCGATATCGCCTTTCAAAACGGCGTAATCCACGCGGTTGATGGTCACGTCATCGCGCCGCACGGAGAAGGTCAGCTCCTCCTCGCCGCGCAGGACGTTTATATCCACGAGGGTGTTCTGCTCGCCGCGGATCATGTCCACCGCCTGATCGAGCTTTTCACTGCCAGTTCCGCTGAGCGCTTCGCCGCCAACGCCCCAGAGCACATCCCCCGAGCGAATGCCTGCCTCGCGCGCCGGGCTTTCGGCATAGGCGCGGGTGACGTAGAGCTGATCGTCCATGCCGGCCATCAGCTGAATGCCGATGCCGTAATAGACGCCTTCCTCGTAGGTCTGCTCCTCGGAGACATCCTCGGGCGTCTGATAATAGGTATAAGGATCGTTAAGCGAGGCCGTCATGCCGTCAATGGCGCCCAGCAGCAGCGTGTCGTCGTCCACATCGAGGTAGTAATCGCTTTTAATCATTTCATAGACTTCGTTCAGGCGGCTGTAGCGCGCCAGCTGAGCGTATTCCTGCGCGCTGACATAATGCCCGTCCGAGAGTCCCACCGTCATGCCCAACGCCAACACAGCGCCAATCAGCAGAAAAACCAGGCACAGCAGGATACACAGGCAGGTTGTCAGCAGTCTTTTCTTTGGAAGCATAGGTCCTCTCACCTTTTTTATAATTTGAAAGCAGGAACAGAAGAAATTGCTCCTTCTGCGCCTGCTTTTTCTATACGCCCGTCAGCGCCTTTTAGACGCGGCGGTTCTTGTCATTGACGTTTTTGCCCAGCAGCATCATCATTTTGAACGTCACGGCATCGTCAAAGGCGCGCAGATCCAGTCCAATGATGCGCTGAATCTTATCTAGGCGATAAATCAGCGTGTTGCGGTGAATGTAGAGCTGACGCGCCGTTTCGGAAAGGTTCAGGCTGTTTTCAAAGAATTTCTCGATGGTGTGAATCATTTCGTCGTTAAACAGACGCGCCGTCTTGCGGTTGAACAGCAGGCTGTTGTAGCGCTGGCCCATATCGCGCGGCACATCAGCCAGGAAGCGCTCGATCAGCATCTTACGGTAGATGAAGACGAAATCCTCCTTGCGGTAAATGCGGCCCACGTCAATGGCGCGACGCGCCTCACGCATGGATTCGCCCAGCTGATTCAGCGAGGATTTCATTTCGCCGATGCCGATATAGACCTGATGGTTGGCTTCGCTCATGAAGGTGTTTTCGATAGCCTGGCCCAGCTGATCGATATCGTCGTAATCGCTCTGCTCATCCAGCTTTTTCACCAGCACCAGCGTGTGGCGATCCATTTCGACCACGGCGTCATCGTTGCTATCGCCGGTGATGGCGCCCAAAATGTTCAGTGCCGATTCGGTATCAACATTCTGAAGATGCAGCATAATGACACAGCGATCCTGCTCCAGTGCAATGTCGTGCTCCAGCGCCATGGTTTCCATTTCAGCGCCCTCAACCTCGCCGCGCAGTATGCTGCGGAAGGTCTGCTCCCTATCGGCATTGGGCAGCTCGATGCGCGTCATGGAGCTGACCAGCTCGGAGGCCAGTATGGCGCAGCTACACACATCGGAGGAATCGCCGGGCAGGCAGAGGAACAGCGGCTGCGCGCCCTCCGTGCCAATCAGCGTAAAGCCGCCGTAGACCAGCGGCTGCGTGGGATTGCTGCGCAGCACCTCAGGCAGCGTCAGTTCACGGTCATTGCCCTCGGGCAAAATCACCTGACCGTTGGTATCAAGCAGCATGATATTCATATCGAGCCGGGCAAGGACTCTGGAAATTTTAGCAAGCACTCTATGATCCAGATACATGGTTTTTGACTCCCTTCCTTATCTTGTCCTAATTATATATTGAATTATGTAAATTAGCAATCACTGTGAAGTGGGAAAACGCGAAACATTTGTTAAGATACGTCGATCGCGTTCCACTGGTTATCCGAATTGCACAAAATTATTCCGGCCGTGCGCCCGACGATTTTTCGTTAAACCTTAAAAAAGCCCGGTCTCCTCGGCTTGCTTTTTTAGAGTGTTCCTTTGGAAGAAAGAAAAAAATGGCCTGCATTCCTTTCTGAGATTACAGACGACAAAATTTCAAAGAGAGTTCCCCATAAATTGCCACTTATTTCGTTTTTTATTTTTGCGGATTCAGGCGCTGAATCAGATAAATAGGCTTCTCGGGCCGGGGCGCGTCGCATAGACAGTCTGGTTTTGGGGCGTTTTTGACGTTAAAGGGCAAATCATGACGGCCCGTTAAGCGGAAACCACCCCATCCCCAAGAGAACGCATTGCCTGTAGCCGCGCTCTAAAAACAGTGCTTCAGGCGAATGGTCTTGGCCCTTCTTTTTTGACTGTATTGTATTGCTTGAGTTTACTGCGCCTGTCCTGCTGAGGCTCATACTTATTTTTGCTGTGCAGGCCGAATAAGCATCATATTGCAGTCGATTAAAAGCGCTTCATTACACACCGTGACATGCGTAACAGCCGATCATCAGATATGGCTGCATCGTTTGCGCGGGGTGCTGACATCGCTGTGGCCCGGAAAACCTTTTCTCTAACAGCAAAAACCGCTCCCGGTATGCCGCGCAGCACACCGGGAGCGATCGATTATGCATCTTTCCAGGAAAAATGATTCGAGAGAACGTTGACCGTTTTGCCGCCGGTCACATGGATCACGCCGCCGCTGCATTCCGCTTTGCGCGTATGGCCGCCCGCGTTGATGCGAGCCTCGCCAGTTCCCAGCGCCGCCAGATAATCGATATGTCGGGGCAATATGCAAACCTCGCCGTCAACAGTCCGTACGACGACGCTGTCCACGTCGCCCTCATAGATCATGGCATCCGGCGTAACAATGGTCAAATGAATGCCCGCCATACTTATTCACCCTTTTTCGCTTTTTCAACGGCCTCGTCGATGGTGCCGACGAAGAGGAATGCGCTCTCGGGCAGGTCGTCATGCTTGCCCTCGATGATCTCCTTGAAGCCGCGAATGGTTTCCTTCAGCGGCACATAGCGGCCCGGCATACCGGTAAACTGCTCGGCCACGCC